>WAHY01000054.1 GCA_009873635.1 Nitrospinota bacterium | reverse complement strand
CCAGAACTTGGATCAATTTGTTCGTCTTCCCTGGAAAGTTTATAAAGACCATCCTCATTGGGTTTCCCCTCTTATTCAGGAACGTAAAAGATTTTTAAACCCTGATATTAATCCTTTTTTTAGAAATGCTGAAGTCGAGCTGTATCTGGCTCTAGATGGCGATCAATCTGCTGTCGGCAGAATTGCCCTGGTTGATGACAGGAGCTATCATGACTTTTATCCAGAGCCAGCAGGGGTTTTTGGGATGTATGAGTCGGTGGATAACCCGGAGGTCTCACGTTTTTTACTGGACAAGGCTTATCAGTGGTGTAAGAAAAAAAGGTATACCAGACTTATTGGGCCATTGAATATGTCTACCAATCATGAATGTGGTCTGCTGATAGAAGGTTTTGATTCTCCTGCCATGGTAGGGATTCCCTATAATCCTGAGTATTATAGGAAACATTTAGAGGCATGGGGCCTGCAAAAAACCAAAGATCTTGTGGCTTGTAAATTAGAATTGACGTGTATTCCAGATTACCTTGTGCAAGCCGCAAAAAAAATTAAGCGGAGAAATCACTTCAGCATCAGACCGCTGAATATGAAGAACTTTGATGAAGAGATACTTGTTCTATGGGATATATATAATTCGGCGTGGAATTTGAATTGGGGGTTTGTCCCTATGTCCCAGGATGAATTCGAATTCGCTATCAAAGAAGTGAAGCCCATCATTGAGCCTGAACTTTGTTTGATAGCGGAGGTGAAGGGAGATCCCGCGGGCTTTTCAATGACTGTTCCAGATATTAACCAGGTGCTTATCGGGTTAGGGGGCAGCCTGTTTCCTTTTGGTTGGCTTCAGTATTTATGGAAGAAAAATAAAATTGATGCCTTCAGAGTGCCGATTCTGGGAGTGAAGAAAAAATATCGCAGGCTGGGCATTGATGCTTTGTTCTATCACGAAATATACAAACTCTTGCTGGACAAAAAAGTGAAATCCTGTGAGATGTCCTGGTTGCTGGAAGATAACAAAGCCATTCTTGAACCCATATTCAGGATAGGCGGCACAATTTATAAAAGGCATCGTATTTATGAGCGTCTTATTGAACCTTAAGAAAGCCAAAGTCCTGGTTACCGGCGCGAATGGTTTTATTGGCAGCCATCTAGTGGATCAGCTTTTGGATTACGGTTGTACCGTTCATGGATTGGTTAGGGAATCCTCTGATCTAAAATGGTTAGACACTTCAAGTGTCCATCTTCACCAAGTGGATCTTGCCAGGCAGGGTTTTATGATTCCCGCTTTAGAAGAGTTTGAATATATTTTTCATTGCGCAGGGTTGACTAAGGCAAAATCCCGTTCAGACTATTTTCAAGTTAATGCGACGGCTTGTTCAAATCTATATGAACAATGCAAAAAAAGAGGGGGCCGGATTAAAAACATTGTGCACCTGAGCAGTCTGGCGGCTACGGGGCCCAGTTCTAGAGAGAAGCTGGTTGATGAGGTTACTCCTTGCAAACCTGTGACATTTTACGGGCAATCTAAACTGGCGGGGGAAGAAGTTGCTGTCCATTATTCCCAATCACTTCCTGTAACTGTTATTCGTCCTCCTGTTGTGTATGGGCCCCGGGAGGAAAATTTTTTTACTTTTATGAAATTAATCAAGCAAGGGTGGGAACTGCAAATTGGCAGTTCAAGTAAGGAACTTTCGCTGATTTATGTTTCTGACCTGGTTCGAGCAATGCTGGTTGCCGCAGACTCTGCCGGGCAAAAGAGCCGCAGTTATTTTGTAACAGATGGAAAGGTCTATAAATGGGAGCAGGTTGCCAAAGAGTGTGCACGTATTTTGAATGTTGAAGTGAAAACTCTGAAAGTTCCAGAACCTTTACTTGTTCCGGTAGCCTTGTTCTTTGAAGCATGTGCACACTTCGGTTCTAAACCTGCCTTGTTTGACCGCCAGAGGATGATTGATATTCGACAGAGTTCCTGGTCGGCATCTTCAGAAAACTTTTTTAAAACATTCGACTTTGTTCCACAATTTGACCTGAGTCAGGGGCTGACAGAGTCGATTCGCTGGTATCAAAAGGAAAGGTGGCT
>WAHY01000053.1 GCA_009873635.1 Nitrospinota bacterium | reverse complement strand
GTGGAGATGGGACCGTGACAAGATGGTCAAGTATTTGGATATGGGTGGCTTGGGAATTATGCTTAAAAGAGCAAGTATGTGGGTGGATTATATGTGGAAGGCTACTCATACTGGTGAATCCCCAACTAACCAATCCAAGAGAATTGTGTTAGCGGGGAATGATGCTGAAGAAGGGTTTAGGGGGATGGCTCTAGCGACAACTAGGGCTAATCAGGTTTTAGCACTAAAAGCTCAGTTGGTTGCTAATGGAGATGGGGAATTGGGAGGAGTAAACCCAAAAACTTATGATCCTAAAAATGGATTGAAATATTTTCCACATAGAATTTGGCCAAATTTACTTCTTGCAGGTGATCTTCCAGAGCGACAATGGGGATTTGACATAGATGACCCAAGAAGCTTTTTATATGATCAGGGTGCGTTATTGTGGGGGAACTCGCACTTTTTTCAATCAACATACAGAATGACAGATATGTTTACCGAAAACCCACCGGTAGACGGAGGAATACTTGAAAAGAGTCTTGGAGCAGTGCCGCATTATTTGGCAAATATGGTTTTGAAGAATATTGTTGCCATGCATACCAAAGACGGGATTCTTGTTTCGACTTGGGAACCTGATAAAACCAAGTGGTGGGCCAGCAAAAAACTGAAGAAACCCGGCATTGGAAATGAAATAAAGCTTACCGACATGGGGCTGACTTTTATAGGGCTAAAAGAATATGTTGACCGCATGCGTGATCCGCAAGCACTCCTTGCAACCCCCGATGAGGACGATTTAGAACCAGAGTTGACAAAACTGGCGACAGAGCTGGTCAAAAAAAATGCTGACTTTCTGTTGAGCATACAAGGGGAAGATGGGCAGTTTTGTGTGTCCTATGACGTAACTACATCGAAGCCGACGGCCGCCTGTGATTTGAGTCGTCCAAACTTTACAGGAATTTTTGCTCTGGTTGAGGCGTATAAGCTCACGGATGAAGTCAAATATATCGAAGGGGCAAGGAAAACCTGGAATTATGTTTGGGAGAACTTCTGGCATGAACCAACCGGATTGTTCAGGAGCCATTTAGGTGATGATACTGTAAGAATTCATTCTCTGGATGTTGCTGCGCAGTTACGCGCATATCGTGAAATGATGTTCGCAACACCCATACATATGACGAAACCTTTTGTAAGCAAATTCCCCCGTTGGGCGGTTCAGACTTTAATGATGACAGGAATGATCCAGTCTGAAGAAAATAGAAGCGGTGAATTGGCGATGGGGGTTGGGGCCAGGGACTGGGATAACGATGGGGTTCCATGGCTTGGAAGAGGTGATGGAAAATTCGGGATTGCACCAACACTGGCTCTTGAGGTAGCTGTGAATATTGGCTCTCCCGGACAAAACGAGACCTTTAATAACCTTGAAGGACAAAAGCATTGGGCCGAAATGTATGGGGGAAAAATTCAGTATGCATATAAAGCTTTATCTCAGAAAAATGCTGTTAAAGAGATGCAGCTGCCAGTCAAAATTGACTACGAGATGATGATTGATGAAAAAGACTGGGAGGAAAGAGGAGAGCTTTTACGTTGGGACGGAACGGTCCAAATACTGCCGCCTGCAAAACCGTTTAAACGAGGTTCCGAGTTAACCGGCCGACAGATCTTTGAAATGAACTGTGCGCATTGTCACGGATATACCGGTGAAGGAATCACGGGGATATCGTATGAGGCAGATTCGCTTGTTAGAACACGCGATGATATGTTTGAAGTTCCTCACAATGGTCGTTTTACAAGGCTGATGCCCGAATGGGGTATAGGTAACCGTGATGAGATGGGGGCCGTTTTGACAAAGAAGGAAATATATAAAATCGTCGATTATATACAGAGCGATAAGTTTAAAAAAATTTTTGTTGATGTTCAGAATGGTTATGCCTATCCACAATTCCCGCCAAAAGATCCATATTTTTTTATATCAAGATCTTATGTTCGAGGTAAGAAAAAACCCGCAACGAGGGAGGATATTGCTTTAATCATGAACCTGCAAAGAGATGTAGCCAAGACCGGGAAACCTGTCAATATTATTCAAAAACTGATTGAGGCTGAGAAAAATGGCGGCGCAAAAGGGCAGATAAAACTGGCAAGTGAGTGGCCGGAAGAAAACTTTGATCTCACACTTTCATACAATAATGAAATACAAGTTTTTTATGCCAGGAAACCTGTCGAACTAATCGGTGATGAAGCCGTTGTCGAAACTGCTGAAAAAGAAAACAAAGAGAGACTATCAGAGAGTGAAGTCGGCTTGCCGAAGGATTTCTCTGATGTTAATAAAGAAGATCATATGGCAAAAATTTTAACAAGCTCGAATTGAATAAATAATAATAAAGAAAACAGAAAAAGGAAAAAGTATGACGAGGATTAATCTTATCATCAAACATTTTAAGGTTCTCGTGGCATTGGTTTCTGCGATTATGATTTTTGGTTTAAACACCAATGTTTTAGCGAAAACCAAATATAAAGAGATAGAAGTGAAAGGCGGCGCCACAATCAAGGGCGTTGCTAAATGGAAAGGGGATGTACCAACTCTGCCGCCTATAACTGTTTTTAAGCATATGGATAAATGCGGTCAGGAGGTTTTCAATCCTGCTTTGGTGGTTAACCCGGCGAACATGGGTGTTAAGTTCACGGCTGTTTATCTTGAGAAAGTGGCAGAAGGCAAATCACTTCGGGATAAGAAGGCTCGAATTAAAGTGAATAGCCCTGAGGTGCTTCACGCCGGCCAGGATAAAAACCAAAGACCTGATAGTCAACTATGCAATTTTGAAGAACATATGTTTGCATTTGTAAATACCAGGAATGTTGGTCTGTATAATATGGAGGATCTTTTGCATAACCCCCATGCCTTTGGAGGAAATGACGCGACATTATTTAACACACCGCTCCCTGATCGCAACCGCATGACAAAGAAAAAACTCAAAAGGGTTAAAGG
>WAHY01000052.1 GCA_009873635.1 Nitrospinota bacterium | reverse complement strand
AACAGAGAATAAACCTGTTGAAAACCCAGATTGGCCATCGCAACATCCCGCGTGTTTGGGTAAACAAGAAGTACCCGCAAATCCCGTTGCGAAACGGTCGAGCCCACAGTAGTTCCAGATAAAGAAGAAACCTGCATAAACACCAATAAAAAAATTCAGCCTTTGATCATTTAAGAGTTATTATCATACTCTAATAAAAGGATCATAGAAAGGAAACCGCTTTAAATGATGGACCCGGAAAAAAGAATGCAGGATTACCTTCAAAAAATCGCCGCTGGCCCCCGTTTAAGCAAAGACCTTGCAGAAGAAGAGGCAGAAGATGCTTTGGCAATGATTCTTGATGACCAGATTTCAGAGGTGCGTTCAGGGGTCTTTCTCATTGCCGCCCGCATGAAGTTGGAAACTCTGGCCGAGAATATTGGTTATTGGCGTGCACTGCAAAATCGCGTGAATCCTGTGACAATTAATCTTGAACAACTACTGCAAATTGCCGATCCTTTTGATGGATTCCAGCGCATTCCCTATTTTGGGTTTTATGCGATCCCGGTCATTGCCCAACTAGGCCTGCCGGTTTATGGTCATTCGGCTCTGCCTCTACCCCCAAAATTCGGCATCACGTTTGAAGAAATTTTACAGAAGCACTACAAAGTCGCTGAAGGAAAACAGCGTCTTGAATTGCTGGAAAAGTATCGATTCAGTTATCTCAGCACTTCAAATACTCTGCCACAATTGGAAAAATTAAGATCATTAAGAACTGAAATCGTCAAACGACCCATGCTCGCGACGCTGGAAAAAATTCTATTACCTGTTCAAGCCCGAAAAAATATCCTCGCTACCACCTATTTCCACCGTGGCTACGAAACTGCACTCACAGAAATCGGCAAACTCAGCGACTTCGATAAAGTAATTGTTGGAAACGGCATGGAAGGCACCACCCTGTTCGGGGTGCACAAAGAAGCCAAAGTATTTATTCAGGAAAAGTCGGAAGATGCGGAGCAAAACAACTTGTCCTTGAAAACCCTGTATAACGAAGAAACAGCACAGCTTATTGCAGAGGCCCATGAGGAGTTAAAGCAGGCAGAGTCTAACCTTGAAACCATAATCAGGATGGGTGAAAAGGCTTTGAAAACAGGGCAAGGACCTGCAAGCATACAAATCGCCAGTCAGGCTGGAACATTGGCCCATCTCTCAGGATTGTTTGAAAACGCCCAGGAAGGTTTTAAGAAAGCTACCGCAGTGCTGGAATCGGGTAAAGTTTATGAGTCGTTCATGAGTTGGATCAATAACGCAAAGAATTGAGGAAATTATTTATTCAACATGGGTTTAAGTTTTTGCCAGACAAGTTCGGTAACAATGCTGTAACCTGAAGCAACTGGATGCAATCCATCCGGCTGGGTATGTTCTCTCACCCCGGCCACTCCTTCCAGCAAAAAAGGGAGCAACACCAGATCGAATTTCCTGGCCAGCTCAGGAAAAACAATTTCAAATTTCCGCATATAATCTTCTCCATAGTTGGGCAAAGCTTTCATTCCAGCAAGCAATACGCGGGCATTGTGTTCGCGACAGATATCAATCATGGTTTCCAGGTTTTTGCGCATTTCATCGACAGAAAGACCTCTTAAACCATCATTGGCACCCAGAGCGAGTATCACGATTTCCGGCTCATGTTTCATCAGCCAGCGAATGCGGCGCACTCCACCTGCTGTGGTGTCTCCACTCACTCCGGCATTGACCACCTTATGTGGAAACCCTGCCGACGAAATCTTCACCTGCAATCTGGAAGGATAGCTCTCTTCATCTTTCACACCATAACCTGCTGTCAAACTATCCCCAAAAGCTAAAACCACTGCCTTCTCCTTAGATAAAACCGGTGCCGGGAATGATAAACATAGCACTCCCAGATAAAACAGTGACCGGTAAATATGCTTAAATTTTAGCAAAATCATTAATACCTTTTTATATTACAATATAAAAATAATATTAAAAACCTAACATGGGTAAACCGTGATTGAAATAACCAATTTAGTAAAAACCCTGCATGGCGGTGGTCATAAAGTTGAAATTTTAAAATCTCTTGACCTGACCGTTCCCACAGGACAGTTTCTCGCGATAACCGGACAGTCTGGAAGCGGCAAAACCACACTGCTCAGCCTGATAGCCGGACTCGACACACCCACCAACGGTCAAATTGTGATTGATGGGCAGGATATGACGAAACTCAACGAGGATGAGCTTGCCATCCTGCGTGGTAAAAGATTTGGTTTCATCTTCCAGAACTTTCACCTTATCCCGACTTTAACGGCACTGGAAAACGTGGTGCTCTCTGCAGAATTGAACAACACACCCAGCGCCACCAAAAAAGCCAACGATCTTCTCGGAACAGTGGGACTGGGTGACCGGCTGCATCACTATCCAGCACAACTTTCCGGTGGTGAGCAACAACGCCTGTCTCTTGCACGAGCTTTTATCAATGAACCCGACATCGTTCTCGCAGATGAACCCACAGGAAATCTCGACACCAAAAACAGCGAGCACATCATAGAACTCATTCTGGAACTGCACCGGGTGAAACAGGCAACCATCATCCTGGTGACTCATGAGTTGCATGTCGCTAAACGTTCCGAACGAATTCTTACTCTTGCTGATGGTCAGATCATTTCCGATCAAATGAATCCATGAAATCCTCACAACTGAACTACCGCCAGCTTTTTTCATTAATGATCGCCGAGTCTCGTGGCGCAAAAAGAAGGATGCTGTTTTTTATTATCTGTATTGCCATCGGTGTTGGCGCGGTAATGACGGTAAAAAGTTTTTCAAACCTGGTGGGCGAAACAATACAGGGTCAGGCAAAAGCACTGCTATCCGCAGACCTCGCTATTAAAGGAAGCTGGGAACAAAGCCAGAAAGACCTCGACTATCAAAGACAAATATTACCCGCTGAAACTGAGTTCCTCTTTATCCGGGAATTGCACGGTATGGCGCAATTCAACAATCGTGAGGAGCAACAAAAAACAGCTTCCCTGATTACTGAACTGAAAACCATTCCACTCACCGGTCCGAGATACCCTTTCTACGGTGAATTCAAAAGCAAACCTGAAAAACCTTTACAGGAGCTATTGGTTAATAACGGTGCGGTGGTAGACCCTTCCTTCCTTTTAAAAACAGGATTAAAACAGGGTGAC
>WAHY01000051.1 GCA_009873635.1 Nitrospinota bacterium | reverse complement strand
GTTTTGTTCTCATATTTTACAGGTGATGCTTGTATTGATCCTGCATTCATGGAAACGTAAGATGCGAGGGTGGGGAATTGATGAATGCCCTTTCCTGAATTATGAAACCAGTTCGATGAAAATGAATGAAAAAATAAAAATTGGAGTCAGCAGTTGCCTGCTTGGCGAAAAGGTTCGGTGGAATGGTGAACACAAGCAGAGCCTTTTCGTTCGGGATGTGTTGGGAAAATATTTTGAATATATTTCTTCATGTCCGGAAATGGAAATTGGAATGGGCGTGCCCAGAGAAACGGTTGCCTTGTATGGTGCTTTAGAAAGTCCAAAAATGGTCGGCAAAAAAAGTCAAATTGACTGGACAGAGAAAATGAAACGTTACAGCAAAGAGCAAATCAAACTTTTAGCAGAACAGGACTTGTCCGGTTACATTTTTAAAAGTAAATCGCCTTCGTGTGGTATTGGAAGAATCCCGGTTTATTCGGAAGACGAACCTGGGAAAGCAAGGCATGGGTCTGGAATGTTCGCCAGTGAATTCATGAAGGCTTTTCCCTTAATGCCGGTAGTGGATGAGGGGAGGCTGCATGACCAAAGGATTAAGGAAAATTTTATAATTAAAGTATTTAGTTTTTATCGCCTGAAAAAATCATTATTGAGAAAGAATGCCAGGCTTGGAACCCTGGTCAAATTTCATACACAACATAAATTTTTAATCCTGGCTCATAGCAGAAAGCACTATCAGAGTCTGGGAAGAATTGTGGCGGAAGCCAAAAAGAGCCCCTGGAGCAAGGTGTTGGAAAATTACATTTATTTGTTTATGGAGTCCTTTGTCTATAAAACAACAAACAAAAAAAACACAGATGTCTTATTGCATATGATGGGATTTTTTAAAAAGCTGATTCCACCGGAAGATAAAAAAGATATTTTGAATGCCATAGAGGATTACAGGAAAGAGATTTTGCCATTAATTGTTCCCGTAACATTAATCAGGCACTACGTGAAAAAATACGACGTGACTTACTTGCAGGACCAGGTGTATCTAAATTCTCACCCAAAAGAGCTCATGCTGAGAAATCATGTATGAAAAATTAACAGCGAACCCTCAACAGGCTCAGACCAGGTCCCGGGGATTTTGTTCACCTCAAACCCCGGGAAGACATCAGAATTCACTGATAATGCTTCTCTCAGAATTTGCGTCACGGACGGTGAGGTCTTCGGCATTTTCTTTCCGGGCATTTTCAATATACTGTTTGAGAGCTGGGATTTCGTGTTCACCTTGAAAGTCCTTAAACTTACCTTCTCCTTCCAGATTCATTCGAAGTCCAAACCGGTCTCCCTTTTTCAATCTTTCTGAAAGCTCTTGAAACCAATTGTCATACATGTCCATGATATGCCTCCAATTCCTGGAAACGGGTTTCTGACAGGCCAAAAATTACCGGCGATTTATTACCAGGCTCAAAACGCTATACCTATATATAACGATCAAATCCGGGGCATTAATATTCCAGCTCTCGGAAACATCTCTTGTTTTTTATGCTTCAAGAAGATCCATGTGAACGAATTCTGCAAAATTTGTACTAAAAAATTCTTTTAACAAGCATTAGAATAGTCCGTGCGAAAGGATACGGACAATTTTGCAGCTCGTCCGCGTGAACCTCACACCTTATCGGCTCATGTGCAAATCTTGAAGAATATAATCCTTTGTAGAGATTTAATAGTGAGATGAACCTTTGAGAAACATTCTTGTTTTATTTTTTATCGTTTTTTGTTTTTTTCCCGGCTCAGTTGTTTTTGCTGCCGAGGGGAGTCACTTGCAGTTGAATAATGTCCTGCGGTTACCGGACTGGCTATCTATATCAGGTGAGCATAGAGCTCGTTATGAAACTCTAAGCGATCAGTTCCGGTCCGGCAGCACAGGAAGTGACCAGGTCTTATCATTGCGTACTTTGGTGCAAGCCAAAGTGAATTTCAGTGAAAATTTCCAAGCGTACCTGGAGTTGCAGGATTCCAGGGCAGAGTTGGCGGATCAGGGTTCTCGAATGAACTCGACAATAGTGAACTCTGCTGAATTGCTGGAAGCCAATTTGGTTTGGACAGCAGATGGGTTGTTTCAGGAAGGAAGTCAAATTGTGTTAAGGGGCGGTCGCCTTACTATGGATATTGGAGACCGCCGTTTCGTTGCACGAAACAGGTTCCGAAATGTTATCAATGCTTTCACGGGTTTGGATTGGAAGTGGGTAGCAAGAGATGGTATGCAGGTCAGGACTATTTTTACAATGCCCGTCAATCGTGAACCTTCCACCTCAGCAGAACTCCTGGAAAATGACGCTTCATTTGATAAGGAAAGTTTGAACCGTATTTTCTGGGGAATCTTTATTGCTGCTCCACACTTATCAGAAAACCATAAAGGCGAGTTTTATCTCTTCGGGTTCAATGAAGAAGATGGCGCTGACTTCAGAACGAGGAACAGGCAGGTATACACTCCTGGCTTTCGATTATACCGACCCGCGAAAAAGGCCCAATTTGATTATGAGCTGGAGTCAATGCTCCAGCTTGGCAATTTGCGCGCTACCGATGCCGAGACAGACACAAAAGACCTGGACCACTTTGCCTTCTTTCATCACTTGGAACTGGGTTATACATTTGATGCTCCCTGGTCGCCTCGTTTTTATTTGGAATATGATTACGCCAGTGGAGATGATGACCCCAACGATAATACTAATGAAAGGTTTGAAAGGCTTTTCGGACCAAATGTTTCCGAATTTGGCCCGACCAGTATCCACTCTGCTTTCGTACGCGCCAACATCAGTTCTCCCGGAGCAAGACTTCAAGTGAGACCTGCTTCCGACGTGTATGCGTACCTGTCTTATCGCTCTTATTGGCTGGCTTCGGATGCTGATGGCTGGCGGGGTGCATCGGGGTTGAGAGATACCAGAGGGAATTCAGGAAAGTTTCTGGGGCACCTCTTGTTTTTAAGGGGAAAATGGAAAGCTCATAATAATGTTAAATTCGAGGCAGGCCTTGCCTACAGAATAGATGGTGAATTTCAAGAAAACGTGTCGAATTCACCACGCCAGGGCAATTCAATTTATTCATACTACTCGATGACTCTTCTTTTCTGAACAGTCTGAGACCCTGACTTGAAAATGGCTATGGATATCAGGCTCAAAGACTGAATCACAAAGTTCATTATTCAGTTTGGCCTGGATTACCATCGATTTGTATTCACAGGCTCAGGAGTTGGTATTAGTTAAGAAGTCAAACCCAAGG
>WAHY01000050.1 GCA_009873635.1 Nitrospinota bacterium | reverse complement strand
TTTGCCCAAGGTATTCTTGAGGCATTTCCAAATGGTATAGAATTCAAAATTACTGGTATTACAGCTGAAAATGAACGGGTTGCCGTCGAGGTAGCAGGAGATGCTATTCATGTCTCAGGTAAGCCTTATAATAATTTTTATCATTTTTTACTTAAGATTAAAAATGGAAAAATCATTGAATTGAAAGAGTATATGGACACACAATTAGCTTCTAAAATACTTCTTGATAAATAAAAATTAAGAACTTATCCATTCAAAATTTTGCTCTAAAAATAAATTTTTTTAACTATTCTTCTTTTGTAAAAAGTGTATAAATTTTATACAAAATAAGAACTAAAAAAACACTTAAAAAAACAATGGACAGTTATATTTTCTGGGCTTATTATCAAAAAAGTTAATAAAAAAATAATAAATATTTAAGGACTTTTTCATGACGCAACAATCCTCTAAATTCCCCTCTGAGGCAGAAGTAGTTATTGTTGGTGTTGGGGGTATTGTTGGGTCGATGGTTGCCTACTGGCTTGCTGAGCTGGGACAAAAAAATATTGTAGGTCTAGAAAAATCTACCATTATTCCTTCAGACATAGCTTCAACTGCTCACGCTTCAGACTTTGTCTATAACACTACTCACGACAAGTTAGGCTGTTGGGCAACAAACTTTAGTAGAAAGTTTTATGAAGACAATGGTTTTTTTTTAAAAAAAGGTGGCTTGGAAATCTGCCGTAAAGATGACGACGCTCGCTGGGAAGAACTTAAGCGTAAGGTTGAATCAGGAAAAGCTTTTGGGACTAACATAAGGTTAATTTCTGCCTCAGAAGCTAAAGAAAAATTTCCTCTTTTAGATGAAGAGTCCATTAGAGGAGCAATGTGGGACCCAGATGCTGGTCTAGTTACACCCCGCTCACAGGATGTTGTGAACTTTGCGGTGGAAACTGCAAAAGAAAAAGGTGCGCTGTCTACATTCACTGACACGCCAGCTATAGATTTTGATGTTGAAAACGGTCGCATTACTGGAGTCAAGACTGATAAGGGAACAATCAAAACAAATAAAGTTGTTATAACATCTGGAATATGGGGGCCCTTAATGGGTAAAAAAGCCGGCGTTCCAGTGCCCTTAATGCCTGTAGAACACCCTTTACTATTTTTTGGTCCTCTCCCAGAAATTCAGGGAACAGAGGAACTGCTTGTTTATCCCCTACTTCGTGATCAAGGTAACTCGGCATATGTGAGAGACACTGGCAGGTTGCATGGAGGCATGCTTGAGTGGGGATATTACGAAGACAAAGAACCTAGATTAGTTGAACCTGAAGATATTGGTAATCCAGAAAAAACGATGATCTCCGATTCAATGAGATATCTCGATCTTGAAGAGGTGGCAGAGCCTCTTGAAAAGGCATTTGAAACTACACCCATTCTCAATGAACTAGGTTGGGATGAAAAGAGCTCATTTAATGGCTTGCTCTCGGTAACACCTGATGCTGGATCGTTAATTGGAGAGAGCCCTGAGGTAAGAGGCTTTTGGTTGTGCGAAGCAGTTTGGGTAAAAGACGGTCCCGGATGTGCAAGATTGCTTGCTGAGTCAATGATTCACGGCAAAACTCAAATGGATATGCACTCTTTTGATATTGCAAGATTCTACCCTGCACAAAAAGAAAAGGCTTTCGTAAAAACACGATCTTTTGAAAATGCTCAGACCATCTACACTCCTGCCGTTCACCCCAGAGAACCCTATATTAGCCATAGAGAGTTGTATGTTAGCCCCTTTTATCAAAGAGAAAAGGAGCTTGGTGGATTCTTTGATAATGAAGTGGCTGGTTGGGAAAGAGCCTTGGCTTATGAAAGTAATGAACAAAAGCTAGAAAATTATTTAAAAGAAATTCCTGTCAGGGAAAATGAATGGGATCGAAGGCATGTGCCCTATGAAATTGCTAATGCGGAACATCTTGCAATGAGTGATTCCGTTGGCATGATCAACTTATCTCACTTCCCTATTATGGATATCAAAGGTAAGGATGCTGAGAGAATGCTGGAATATTTATCCGTGGCAAAAGTCGGCGGTGATACCCCTGAAGGAAGAATGATTTATACCAACTTCCTAGATGAAGACGGTGGAGTGCATGCAGATCTGACTATTTCTCGTTTAGGCAAAGATCGTTATCGCGTTGTTACTGGCGGTGCAGATGGCAATCGAGATTGGGTAACTTTGCGTAACTATCGTGATGATAATGGCTTAGATGCTGAGATTAAAATTCGCACTCATGACATAGCAACGCTGGGATTATGGGGGCCTCAGGCAAAAAATGCTCTAGGTCATTTTATTGACCCTAATGAAATTTCAATAGAAAACTTCCCTTTTGCAGCTGCGAAAAACCTCACGTTAAATTTAGCTGAAGGAAAAAAAATTGATGTATGGGCATCACGTATTTCCTATGTTGGAGAAAGTGGTTGGGAAATTTATTTAAATAATGATAGTCAAGAAGGTCTTGCGCTATATGATTCATTGCTGGAGGTTGGAGTCGTGCCAGTTGGTATTGAAACTTATGCAAACAGTCGCCGCCTTGAAAAAAGCTTTAGACTTCAGGGAGCAGATCTTGAAACTGAATACAATGCTTGTGAATCTGCTATCGAAAGACGCTTAGTAAAAGAGGCAGATTTTCATGGCAAGGCAGCGCATTTAGCGCACAGAGAAGAGGAACCCAGTGCAATTTTATGTACGATGACAATAGATGATCTCAATGTATCAGGCAGCATGCGTTATCCAGTAGGAAACTCACCAATCATTGATCCTGCATCTGGCGAAGTGCCAATTGATAGTAAAGGTCGAAGATCTTATGCCACTGGCATGTCCTACTGCCCCTCGATTAAAAAATTTGTAGTAATGGGTTATTTACCAAAAAATCTTGCTGTTCCAGGGAAATCACTTTTACTAGAGTACTTTAATGAGAATGGTGATGGGGTGTACCCAATGACCGTTCAAATAGCTGGCAAAGGATCTTTGTATGATCCAAAAAATGAGAGGGTGCGTGCTTAAATAGTTTCAATGTAATAACTTAATATATCTAAGGGGGGTATAACAATGAAAAATCCAAATCATCCTAGTGTGGATCAAAGCGATCGTGTGGTTCCTTATAATTTAAGGCAAAGTGGTCGAACGCCTACTGAGTTATTAATCTCAACTAGAGTAAGAAAATCACCATTTTGGCATTTATCTCATGAAGCAGGTTGCTGGAGAGCAACGGTTTATAACCGAATTTACCATCCTAGAGGATACGTAAGGCCTGAAGATGGTGGCGCCATGGTTGAATATGAAGCCTTGGTTAATCGGGTAACTATGTGGAATGTTGCTGTTGAAAGACAGATATGCGTTAAAGGTCCTGATGCAGAAGCCTTCACAAATTTTGTTATAACGCGTGATGCAACAAAAATTGAACCTGGAAATGGTAAATACGCTATTTTATGCAACGAAAAAGGCGGCGTCTTGAACGACCCTGTTTTATTGCGAATAGCAGAAGATGAGTTCTGGTTCTCTATTTCTGATAGCGATCTCTTGCTATGGCTTCAAGGGGTAAATGTATCTAAAAAATTCAATGTAATGATTGATGAAATTGATGTCTGTCCTTTGCAGATTCAAGGCCCTCTTTCTGAAGATCTTATGGCTAAACTCGCTGGTGAAGAACTTAGAGAGATTCCCTACTACGGTCTGATGGAGACTAAAATTAATGGGGCATCTGTGGTCATTAGTCAAACTGGATTCACAGGTGAAAAAGGCTACGAGATTTATGTGCGCGATGCCCATGAAAATGCTGAAATTGTTTGGAATGCAGTTCTTGAGGCAGGTGAAGAGTTTGGATTAATGGTTATTGCGCCTGCACATCATCGTCGTATTCAAGCAGGCATCTTATCTTGGGGGCAAGACCTCGATCATGAAACATCACCATTTCAGGTAAACCTTAGTTATCAGGTTCCTAGAAACAAAGAGGCTGATTACATTGGTAAAGAGGAACTAGAAAGGCAGAGAGCTGAAATTGATGCAGGAGATTTCCCATTTAAAATGCGAATGGTGGGTCTGATTTTTGGTGGTAAAGAGATCACAGATTATGCTCCTGATTTTTGGTTGATTGCTGATACTGATGGCAATGACATGGGCTATATCACTTCACCGTGGTGGTCTCCAGAGCTTGAAACGAATGTTGCATTGGGCTGGGTTCCCTGGACATCGTCTGAAATAGGAACCAAACTCCAGGTTAAGCTGCCTGATGAGTATTCTGAATCGCCTGGAGTGGCAGCTGATGGTGAAATTGTTGAGGTACCTTTCAGAGAGTCTGTTAATCCAAACAAAAGAGAGGTTCAAAAGGCCAAAGGTCTTGATTTTGCTGATTAATTGAATGTAGGCCGATTTTTTATGAATCGGCCTATTTTTTTGCCCTATCAAACCACGGCAAGTCTACGACCACGGCCTCAAGAGATTGATCTGAATTTGAAATTAAAATCTCTTGCCCGACCTTGGCATGTTCAATTTCTAAAAATACGTATGCTATATTTTTTTGTAGTCTTGGAGAAAAAGCCATAGCCGTCATAGTACCAACTCTCTTTTCATCAATAAGAACAGGTAGATAATCCTCATTAGAACTTTCTATTGGATCGCCTTTGATTTCTGCTCCCATTAATTTTTTTGTTGGCCCTCGCTGACTGATTTCACGTAAAGCTTCTTTGCCAATAAAATCATCCTCTTGATCAAGATCAATCATCCAGTCAAGACCAACTTCAAAAGGGTTATTAGTGCGATCAAAATCAGCTAGATAACTCAATATACCGCCTTCTAATCGAAAGATAATATTGGGTCCACCAGGAGAAATATTAAACTCTTGGCCAGCTTGCCAAAGCATCTCCCATAACTCATTTCCCTTGGAGTAATCTTGTAAAAAAATTTCATAGCAAAGCTCTCTGCTGTAACCCATTCTGGC
>WAHY01000049.1 GCA_009873635.1 Nitrospinota bacterium | reverse complement strand
CATGGGGGTCAGACCCATGACCAGATTGATGACGAAGAAAGGGATAGCTGGAATCAATCGAAGACTGAACAGGTAAAAACCGCCATCTTTTGCTATGCCTTCATTAAAAGCTGCCAGATGGGGGCCAAATTTACCTTGTACCCAATCCCGTAAAAGCAATCTCGAAACAAGAAAGGCAAGTGTTGCCCCGATGGTGCTGGCAAAAGAAACCAGAACTGTTCCAGTAACAAGACCGAACAATGCCCCGCCAAGTAAGGTCAGGAGTGTAGCCCCTGGTAAGGAGAGAGCCGTTGTTACAATATAAACTGCGCTATAAGCGCCAATTGCTAATAGAGTATTTTCCTTGTAAAAAGCTGAAAAATTATCTTGTTGTCCCTTTATGTATTTAAGAGTAAGGTAGTGGCCAAGGTCGAAAGATGAAAAAGCCCAAAATAAACCTGCAATGACTCCCAATATGATAATTTTTTTCATATTCTTTTTTAGGTTGGATTAATGGTTTATTTTTAAATTCCTATGTATTTGATGAGTGCCGCTCATTTTAAGCCGTGTAAAGGTACCAAAACTTCGCAAATTCATCAGTAATCTGGGATAATATCGTCCTCACGGTAGCTCTCCCAAATACTAGATAGTAGAGAAAGAGTATCAAGGTTTTGAGTCAAATCATCGTTCATATTATTCCCCCAAAATACGATTGCCAGGTTTATTCTTTATATTGTATTAATGTTGGGGGCTATTATATTGTGGAGTGTTTATAAATAAATATAAAATTTAAGCTGTAAGAAACGAAGAGAATCGTAAATAACCGTTTTATCATAGGAGTTATAGTTTTCAAGGAAATCCGTTTCATAAGGTTTTTTCCTTTGTACGTTGGACTAATGCCTCCACAATTTTTTCATGGTGGGATAGGCAAGGTGCCTTCAGGAATTCAGTGTCCTGATATTTTAACTGAAATTCATCTGCAAGTGTATGCACTCGATTGACCCAAACACCACTGAATAAAAAAAATGGAAATATAATTACACGATTAAAGCCATGAGGAATGAATTTTTCTTGAAGATCATCCAGCGACTTATTGTTAATGCCTGGAAAGAAGATAAGAGTTTTTGCAAACCCCAGCTTTTCTCCGAGATTGGAAATCTCATTTTCAACCTTAAGGTTGCAGTTTGTATTTTGACTGCCATGGCCAATTGTAATAAGCAATGTTTCACAACGTGGTATGGATTTATTTGAATTAATTTCGGCTTCTTGAATTCTACTTTTGCAGGCTTCCATAACTTCGGGATGTGTTTCAAGGGGGTTGGAAAAAATCAGATTTATTTCTGGGTGATTTTGAAGTATCTCAAAGGCGGAATTTGGGATATCTATTTCAGTGTGTTTGCCGGAAAATAGAATGCCCGGAAGAATAATAATATTTTTTAAACCAGTGTTAAGACAGGCTGACAAGGCTTCGGTTACAGTGGGTTTTGCAAACTCTAGAAAACCACCCTGGGTGTTTTGGCAAATATTTTTATCGCGAATTTTATGAAGAAGAGTTTGGAACTCCTGAGTTGCTTCCTGATTCCGACTTCCATGGCCTATGAGGCAAATGGCATAAGAATTTTTATCACTTTTTGAGATAGCCATATTGGATTATCCGGTAAAATATAGTTTTCCTTATTATAATAACCTGATAAATCTGTAAATTAAAATTGAAAGGTTATGCATGCCAACATCCTGGGCATTGCCAGAAAACGATCCATGGTCCACGCCGTTTGCAAAACTTTTATTGCACAAGCTTGAGTTGCGACCGGGTGATTCGGTACTTGATATTGCTTCTGGAGGAGGAATCCCCGCATTTCATTTGGCAGAACAGGTTGGTCCGGAAGGAAGCGTCCTGGCAATTGATATTCATCATGCACAAGTGCTTCGCTCAAGGTCGATTCAAGGTCGACATTTACCCTGGCTGAAGTTTGAGGTGGGGGACATGCGTTTTTTACCACCTACGCTTCCAGGATTTGACCGGATAACCGGCAATCTTTCCTTCATGTTTTTCCGTCCGAATCGGTTTGAGTCTCTCAGCAATATTGTCCGTTTTTTAAAGCCAGGTGGACAAATCGTGTTGACATTTCCTTCGCTGGGAACCTTTGACTCGTTATGGATGCTTGTGGATGAGGAAATGGGCCGGAGAAAACTGGAAAAGGAACGAAAAGCATTTAATGAATATCTGGAGGAACGTCCTTCTGCAAATCATGCAAAGCAGTGGTTGATGGAATTGGGCCTGGATAGGGTAGAGGTGACCGAATGGCCGCTTGAAATTTTTACGCGTCCAGGTCGAGACTTTCTGGAACATCCTCTTTTGCGTGGTGGGTTTCTAGATGATGTATACGAATGTTTTGAGGATCAGAGCCTGGCCAATGAGTTTATGGAATACATTTCAAATAATATTGACCGGTTTACTCCTTTGCTGGCGGTAAGATGTGCGATGTCAGGTTTTTCTCCCTCCCCCAAATAAACCGATTTTTACCTGTTAATGATAGGATTGCTTATGGAAATTGAAGACAGAGCCGATCTTAAAAAGAAGATTGTTGGCGAAATTGAAGTGCAGAAAGATCTGATAAGAAGTTTTACTGCCACTTCTAAGCCAGTTGCGCCGGACAATGCAATAGGTCGCCTGACTAGAATGGAAGCGATAAACAGTAAAGGTATTAGCGAAGCTTCGTTAAACTCAGCAAAGGCCAAGCTTGTTAAACTTGAGAAAGCCTTGAGCAAGGTGGATTTGCCCGAATTCGGTGTCTGCTTGCGTTGTGAAAACCCGATACCTCATGGCCGCATTATGCTCATGCCAGAAAATGTATTGTGTGTAAAATGTGCGGAAAAAAATTAATCGATCACCATAAAGACAGTTGTGTTAATGCAACAGGCCTATAGAAAGTTTGCAGAAGAACAGGAAGAATTCTCGATGAGCAGGGCGAGAGAACTTGTAAAAGACCTCTTCCGTCCCAACCCGATCATATACTGGGTAGATTTTTTTATAAGTGCTTTTCTTGGATGGGGATCTTTTGTATTGGCAATTAGTGAGCCCGCTTCATCTACCCGGCAAATCTTTTTTGTTGTCCTTGCTAGTTTTTCCTTGTACAGGGCGGCTTCATTCATCCATGAGATTGCTCATTTTAAAAAAGGTTCTTTTAAAGTATTCCGTTGGACTTGGAACCTGTTTTGCGGTTTCCCACTAATGATTCCTGCTTTTCTTTATCAGGCTGTCCACTTTGACCATCATAAACAAAATCTCTATGGGACGGAAAAAGACGGAGAATATTTCCCCTTTGCTATAAGGGGGAGGAAAAGTATTGTCGTCCATGTTCTTTTTTCTTTTATTGTCCCTGTTGTTTTTTTTGTGCGATTTTTGGTGTTGAGTCCACTGTCCCTTTTCAATAAAAAATTGAGACTATTTCTGATGGACAAGGTATCCGCGCTGGTTATAGATTTGGATTACCAGAGACCCGAGTCTTCCTGGAAGAATATTGGGGGCTGGAAAATTCAGGAGTTTTCTGCGTGCTTTTATGCCTGGGTATTTCTTGGATTCATTATGGCGGAAATAATTCCTGCGGTGGCGCTTGTCCTGTGGTACTGTGTTGAGGCGTTGATTTTTTTGGTTAATTCACTTCGAACCCTTGGCGCTCACCGCTATCAAAATCCTAAGGAAGAAGAGATGAGCTACTCAAGCCAAATGCTGGATTCAGTCAATATACCTGGGAATAGATGGGTGACTCCATTATGGGCTCCTGTGGGGTTACGCTTTCACGCAACACACCATTTATTTCCTGACCTGCCCTATCACGCGCTAGAAGAAGCACATAATAGATTAGTTCAGGATAAGGATGTGGGGAAATTATATGGTCAAACTGTTAGCTCGGGTTTGCTTTCAGCACTGACCCAGTTATGGAAGCATGCCGCCCATTGAGTAATTTATGAAATTTGATTTAGTTTTTATCAATTTACGATGAGAATATTATGACAAAACCTTTTACTATACTTAATGAAATTGAAAATGAAGATGGGCAACCCCCTCATTTAAAGAAGAATAAAATAATCTCCTTGTTGAAAAAGAAGTTTGATTTTGAAAATTCACACCTGCGTCCTCCAAATAGTAAAGATAAGGGAATTCTTGCAAAGTGTTTTGGTTATTTTGCGCCAGAGCAAGCAAAGGAATTAGGTATTTATCCATATTTCAAGGCAATTGAAGAAATTGATGGTTGCCATGTTGTCATTGACGGGAACCCTGCAATTTCTGTTTCTACAAATAATTATTTAGGGCTTGCACAGGACCCTCGTATAGTTTCTGCGGCTAGAGATGCTTTAGAGAAATTTGGCATTGGTTGCACGGGCAGCCGTTTTCTAAATGGAACTTTTAATCTACATAAGACTTTGGAAAAAGAAATCTCTTCTTTTTTGAATAGAGAAGATTCCATTGTCATGTCTACAGGGTTCCAGGCAAATCAGGGAACAATTGCTTGTCTGCTGGGTAGAAAGGATGTGGCGTTTTCTGACAGGGAAAATCATGCCAGTATTTATGAAGGGTGTGGTGTTGCTCCAGGGAAAACCGTCCGTTATCAGCATAATGATATGGATCATCTGGAATATTATTTGAAAAAGTATTCAGATGTTGAAGGCAAGATAATTATTACCGACACAATTTTCAGCATGAGTGGAGATATTGCCAATCTTCCGGCTATAGTGAAGCTTGCGAAAGATTACGGGGCTAGCGTAATGGTTGATGAGGCTCATGGCCTGGGTGTCCTGGGTGAAAGAGGGAAGGGCGTTACCAACTATTACAACCTGGAAGATGAAATCGATATTTATATGGGAACATTTTCCAAGAGCCTGGGTTCCATAGGTGGTTTTATTTCAGCAAAGTCCAAAATAACAGATTTTATTCGTCATAAGGCTTCGGCATTTATCTTTACCGCAGCCCTGCCTCCCGCATCAGTTGCCGGGGTCACTGCCGGGTTGGATGTAATGATCAATGAGCCTGAGAGGATAGATAAGTTAAGGGAAAATACGGCTTATATAAAAAGAGGGTTTTTTGATATGGGTTTCCAGGTGAACAACAATTCTATCCCTATTGTTCCAATAAAAATTGGAGAAGAGGCGCTAACACTTTATTTAAACCGCCTCCTTTTTGACGAAGGTGTATTTGCTGGTGTCGCTGTATCACCTGTTGTGCCACCTCTTAATGCAATGATTCGAACGAGCTATACCTCTAGCCATGATAAGAAAGATCTTGATAAAGTTCTCGGTTCCTTTAGAAAACTGGGGGCGAAGCTGGGTATCATTCAAAAATAAAAATGGGTTTTAAACTTGTTAAAGTTGAAACCAGCCAGAACTTGGATCAATTTGTTCGTCTTCCCTGGAAAGTTTATAAAGACCATCCTCATTGGGTTTCCCCTCTTATTCAGGAACGTAAAAGATTTTTAAACCCTGATATTAATCCTTTTTTTAGAAAT
>WAHY01000048.1 GCA_009873635.1 Nitrospinota bacterium | reverse complement strand
CAGTATGATTTTAGCTTCCTGCAACGTATAGAATATTTCTCCATTTAATAACTCATCTCTGAGCTTTCCATTAAAGGATTCATTGTAGCCATTCTCCCAAGGACTTCCCGGCTCAATAAACCAAGGAGCCACTTCCAAGCTATTCAACCATTTCCGGATTACCTGAGATGTAAACTCCGGCCCATTATCCGACCTTATGTATTCAGGCAACCCTCGAATCCATGTAGAGTTGAGTGCAATCAGTCATGCCTGCAGTAAATGCCGGGTGGCCTATTTAATGCGTCAACATGGAATCGTTTCTAAATAAAAAAAGTATGCGGCTTAATTAACTGTCCGCTAATATCGGGAAGACCAGTCAAGGATAGAGCTAACGCTATCATCGATCAATGAAGAATACCGTCAAACTTTAGAACTATTAATTACCTTGGGAGTTGGAGTAGGAAATCTCAAGGTTCGTGTACTATTATAAAAATAATTGATACCAAGAATCCTTGAGCAGCGTGACTCCGGCTGATGTTTATTTCAGTTTAAGTTACTTTTAATATCCGAAATAACTACGTTTCTGTAATTGTTTTAATATTTTGCTAAATTTCTTCATTAATTAACTTGATCAGGTCATGTACTTGTCTGTGTCTTTCAACGGAATGTCTCAGCGGTTTTTTACTTAAAACCTTGTAGACATTTCTTCTTCCATCGCGAATATGTTCCAAATACCCGTCTACTTCAAGCTCAACAATAATACGCTGTACTGCGCGCTCAGTGATTCCAACGATCGATGCTATATCTCGAATACGTTCAGATGAGCTTTTGGCAAGAATTAACAAGACATGAGCATGATTCGTCAAAAAAGTCCATGATGTATTAGTGATATCTTTTGTGCTCATCCTCAATTATTAGTATGCTTTTAAAGATTATTTTGTTCAATTTATTTAAATATATGAATTATAATACACGATTTTAACTTCCGGACCTATTAGTTTATTATCAAGACTAGAGATAGGTTGGTTTCGATTTCACAAAATTAAGCAGTGCGTTCACGAATCGCTCGAAGTTAACGATTGACCGAATTGCGTTTAAGGGCAACAAATTTAGTAATCTGAAAGGGGTCCAAACCCACGGATAAATAGCGAATAATTTGATGAAATTTGTGCTCTAAAATCTTAGAACGGTTTGCATAACGATTTCTTATTTCCATAACACCAACTTAGCATCGGTTCTAGCTATCTGTCCTTGTTCTGACCCTTTTTTAAATATAATAGGTTCTACCATCTTTGACGTATCATGGTTTGAATGGTTATTCTTTCAGCTTTTATTAGAGTCTAGATAGAAATGTAATAATGCTTACATTTATTTAAATATACTTACAAGTTGATGTTCCAGAGGCGTTTATATCAATGATAAAATAGTGATGGTTGTTAAAAACTTTGGTAGTTAGGATATTTTGGATAAATTTTTTTGAAAAGTGGACATTTAATTAAATAAATACTCGAGCTTTTTCTTTTCCTTGAATGGCTTTCTCAATAATTGATTTGATGTTTCTGAAATGGAATGATTGTGATTTCCTCAAATAGAATTTTTATTTCACTAACATGTTTGCGTAAGAGCTGGTTGTTCCTGGTCATAATGTTTTGGCTTACCTTGCCGGCATGGGCTGGAGATGAGCGGCCAAAGTTCAATCAGTCGCGATATGAGGAGAACTACAGATTCCTTAAAGACCCAGCTAATAGAACAGATTTTTTCGATTCCTTGAAGTACATCCCTTTGAACGATTCCGAATCAAACTATTTGACTCTGGGTGGAGAAACCCGACAGCATTTCGAATTCATTGATAATAACAATTGGGGACAAGGCTCTCAGGATAGTAATGGATATTACCTCCAACGGTATCTTGCGCATGCCGACCTTCACCTTGGAGAGCGTGTCCGGCTGTTCGGCCAGTTGATGAGCGGCCTTCAAACTGGACGTAATGGAGGTCCCCGGGGAGTGGATAAGGATTCACTCGACGTGAACCAGGGGTTTGTTGACGTACAGTTGTGGAAAGATTCCGGGCGAGCTCTAAGTTTACGTGCCGGACGCCAGGAAATTATTTTTGGTAGCAGGCGTTTTTTAAATTACCGTGAACGACCTAATTTGCGACTCAGTCATGATGCGGTGATGGGAATATTAAATGCGGGTAAATGGGATTTAACGGTCTTCGGTGCTCGCCCTGTAAATATTGGCCAGGACGTTTTTGATGATGAGTCCAATAATAAAAAGAAAATTTGGGGAGTGTATGGAGTACGAAAAAAGTTACCGGTGAAATTTTCCTTTAATGCCGATCTCTATTATCTGGGACTCTATGACCGAGATGCAGTTTATGACCAGGGGCAGGGAGAGGAAAAACGCCACACTTTTGGAACCCGCCTGTGGGGTAAAGTGAAGAACCTGGATTACAACTTTGAATTCTTATATCAATTCGGCACATTTGGCAGTGGAAATATCCATGCCTATGCCCTGGCATCTGATACTGGTTACACCGTTCCACTCAGTGGGGGAGGCAAAGTGCGTTTTAGTCTTCGCGCTGATATATATTCTGGAGATGATGACCCGGCAGATTCGGATTTAAACTCGTTTAATCCTTTTTTCCCAAAGGGAAAGCACATCAGTCAGCTTGCCGCCAGTGGACTCATCAACCAGCGTGACTTACATCCCCGAATCACTCTGACTTTGAACGAGCACTGGTCTGCTACAACGAGTGCTTTGTTTATATGGAGAGATAGCCTGGATGACGGAATCTATTCCATAGCGAATGGTCTATTACGAAGTGGTCAATCCAGCCGGGCTCGTTATGTAGGCACACAACCTGAGTTGGAAGTAACATATTCCTTCAACAGGTATCTTGATTTAAAGGGGATTTTTGTCCATTTCCGAGCCGGAGACTTTATTCAAGAAACTCCTCCAGGTAGCGATATCAATTACCTGGGTTCCATGCTCACTTTCAGGTTCTGATTGGCGGACCCACATTTAAAAATAGTTTCTGCGCCATCGATTGATTCTTTCTCCCCACGCGAGAGTTTTATCCGTGACAGTATTTTTTTTCCAGTTGCCCGCAGCAAATTTATTGGATTCTGCCAACGTGGGGTAGATATGAATCGTGCCGAGGATTGCGTTCATTCCAAATCCATTTTTCATCGCGGCGACATATTCTGAAATGATATCCCCAGCGTGGAGTCCTGCAATGGTGACACCTATGATCTTGTCTTTTCCGGGGACCGTTAATACCTTAACAATTCCATGCGCTGCTTCATCAGCTATGGCACGATCGAGATCATCAAATCCATAAGTTGTGACTTCATAGGGAATTCCCTGTTCTTTGGCTTCCTGCTCATTCAATCCTGTTCTGGCTACTTCAGGATCTGTAAAAGTTGACCAGGGTACGGTGCTGTAATCGACTTTAAATCCATAGAAAGGACTTATCATCGAATTGACCGCGCAATACCATGCCTGATGGGCCGCAATGTGGGTAAACTGATAAGGGCCTGCAACATCACCGCATGCATAAATATTAGGGATGTTGGTTCTCATATATTCATCTACCTTGATAGTTTTTTGGGGAGTCAATTCAACGCCCAGCTCTTCTAAACCGAATCCGGTTGTATTGGCCTCTCTTCCCAATGCGACCAGAAGCGTGTCAAATTCAACTTCCATAGAGTTCCCGTTACTCTCGCACTCCATGAAACTTTTCCCATCGCGTTTAAAAAATCTTTTTGGGGTATGCTCTACCAGAACATTGATTCCTTCGGACTGGAAACTTTCCAAAAGCATTTGTGATATCTCAGGGTCTTCTTTAGGGATCAATCTTTTGTTACGCTGAACCTGAGTTACGGAACACCCCAGCCGGGCAAAGGCCTGGGTCAGTTCAGAGCCGATAGGCCCTCCACCTAATACGAGTAATTTGTCCGGCTGCTTGCGAATATTCCAAATGGTGTCAGAAGTCAGGTAGTCGATATTTTCAATTCCTTCAATTGGAGGGATGGCAGGACGGGCTCCGGTTCCGACCACAATATTACGTGTTGTGAGAGTTTTACCGTTCACCGACACTTCATAGGGAGACAATATCCTGGCTTCACCTGTGTGGCATTCAACTCCCAGGGAAGTGTATCGTTCGATTGAATCATGAGGTTCAATGGTTTTGATAACCCGCTGAACTCTTTCCATGACATCGGCAAAATCAAATTCTACCTGGGCATTTTTGAATCCCAGGTTTTGGCATTTTTTAGCGTCAGCCATAAACCTGGCTGATCTTATGAGTGCTTTGCTGGGAACACAGCCTGTGTTCAGACAATCTCCACCCATTTTGTGTTTTTCGATTAACGCGACTTTCCCTCTGGTTGCTGCTCCAATGTAGCTGGTGACCAAACCGGCAGACCCGGCGCCAATCACTACCATGTTGTAATCGAAAGATTCTGGTTTTTTAAATTTTTTCAGAATTCGCCTTCCCTTGTAAAAATCCACAAGTTTTTTTGCCAGTAATGGAAATATACCCAGCAGAACAAATGAAAAGATAATACCTGGAGAGAGAATGCCGCTTAAAGATTCGATTTGAGCAAGCTGTGTGCCGGCATTTACATAAACAATAGTCCCTGCCAGCATTCCCGCCTGGCTGATGAGAAAAAATGCTCCTGTCTTCATGGGGGTCAGACCCATGACCAGATTGATGACGAAGAAGGGGACAGCTGGAATCAATCGCAGGGTGAACAGGTAAAACCCGCCATCTTTTTCTATGCCGTCATTAAAAGCTGCCAGATGGCGGCCAAATTTACCTTGAACCCAGTCCCGTAAAAGCAATCTCGAAACAAGAAAAGCAAGTGTTGCCCCGATGGTGCTGGCAAAAGAAACCAGAACTGTTCCAGTCACAAGACCGAACAATGCCCCGCCAAGTAAGGTCAGGAGTGTCGCCCCCGGCAAGGAGAGAGCCGTTGTTACAATATAAACTGCGCTATAAGCGCCAATTGCTAATAGAGTGTTCTCCTTGTAAAAAGCTGAAAAACTATCTTGTTGTCCCTTTATGTATTCAAGAGTCAGGTAGTGGCCAAGATCAAAATATGAAAAAGCCCAAAATAAACCTGCAATGACCCCCAGTATGACAATTTTTTTCATATTCTTTTTCAGGTTGGATTAATGGTCTATTTTTAAATTCCTCTGCATTTGATGTGCACCACTCATTTTCAGTCGTATAAAGGTACCAAAACTTTACAAAGTCATCAGTGAATTGTAATACTTTAAGAGGTGCGGTGACAGGAATTATTCAAAAGAGGAGGACTTCACTTTCCTGAATGCGGATATTGCCTTATCGAGGTCTTCAATCTCATGGGCGGCAGAAATTTGAATGCGGATACGGGCTGTGTCTTTCGGCACTACCGGATAGCTGAAGCCTATCACATAGATGCCTTCTTCCAGTAATTGTTCTGCCATATTTTTTGCTGCTGAAGCATCTCCTATCATGATCGGGGTGATGGGGTGGTCGCCGGATCTTATTTCGAAACCGACCTCAGAAATTGAAGTCCGGAAATACTTCACATTGTCTCGCAGTTTATGGATCAGGCTAAGGGATCTTGAAATGAGATCAATGGCTTTAATTGTGGTGGCTGTGATTACAGGAGACAGGCTGTTTGAAAACAAATAAGGCCGTGAGCGTTGGCGCAAAAGGTCTATGATTTCTTTGCGTCCACTTGTGAATCCACCCGAGGCTCCTCCCAGTGCTTTCCCAAAGGTTGAGGTGATAATATCCACACGCCCCATAACATTTTTATATTCTACACTGCCTCGACCCGTATTCCCGAAAAAACCTGTAGCATGTGAATCATCGACCATGACTTTAGAGTCATACATGTCGGCAAGGTCGCAAATCTCTTTCAACGGCGCGACAGTTCCATCCATGCTGAAAACCCCATCGGTTGCTATAATTCGGTGCCGGTATTTCTGAGCCCTTTTCAACTGGGTTTCCAGGTGATCCATGTCAGCATTGTTGTAGCGAAATCGATTGGCCTTGCAAAGGCGTACTCCATCTATGATGCTTGCATGGTTGAGCCGGTCGCTGATTATGGCGTCTTTTTCTG
>WAHY01000047.1 GCA_009873635.1 Nitrospinota bacterium | reverse complement strand
TTCCGTTACTCCTATCTTTTTGCACACTTGACCAATCGTACTTCCTTTAGCCTGTAATACCTCTGCTTCTCGCAAATAACCTATAATCTGTTCAGATGAATATCTTTTCCTGGCCATCTTACCCCCCTAATCTAAAGGTTTTTGACCCAAATCCTAACATTAAATCTGGATCAATTTTGGGGGGCAGGCCAAAGCAATATAGTAAATTATTTATTAATACCCAGCTTAACCAAAATTGGTTTATATTTATTTAAAATCGTTAATATAGGGAAATATAAAGTTATAAACATAGGAAGAGCTATTAAAATCCAGCCTAAACAAGCTAACATTAAGTAATCAAACAATACTGTAATGGCTCGAACAAATCCTTCATCAAAAGTAGCAATTAAATGAGCCTGAGACAGTGGATCTAATGAAACATTTGAAACTTTTTCTCCTATTTTTAAAAATGGAATAAATAATATTACTTGTAAAGGAAATGCGGCATAATTGACAAGCTGAATTACAGGCAAGTTTAATTTAAAAAAAATAGATATTGCAGTGCAAAATAAAGTGGTAACCCCTAGTACGGGAAAAACACTTATAGTGACACCTAATGAAATTACTATTGAAATTTTTTTTGGGTTTAATCCCTGCCTCAGTAGATTAGCAACAGTACCAATTATTTTAATTTTCCAATTAGTCACACTATTTATATTTTTTTATATTTACAGTTTTATAAATATAACTCAACAACTCTGAGTAATTTTTCCTTCAATCTCTTTATAAACCCATTGAGTTAGACATTTGCTATGTAACTCGTCCTGGGGTGTTAATATTAAATTGGAAAGGTCATAACCTTTCATTTTTGATCTTGCAATTATTTTGGCGAGAAGACCTTTTTCCATAATAGGTTCTCGGCTCAGGATCCAAAAGTTTTCCATGTCCGGCTCACCAATAACAGCGTAATTAAAGTTCTCTTCTACATCAATCACCCAATAATCGAGCGAAAAAGGCCAGATAAACTGAACTTCCCATTTAGACGTTATGGTCGGGTCCACCAGCCAGGCTTCGCCTATTATTTTACTAATTTCTCCATCAAACCCATGTTTTCGACAAATATTGGTGACTTCTATTTTGTTGTCCTCGATTAACTTATAATGCGCAATCATTGCAAAACAATTGTTTTCCGGAAACCAAGGGTTATGAGCAATTTCATACCAAATCCCCTGAAATTTATGGAGATCTAAATTGGATACGACCTTCAAATTTTTATTTTCTTCTGCAATCGCAGAACTGATGAGTAATGCGTTTATTAGAACTGCAAATAAAGTTAATATTGAAATGAACTTTTTAATATTGCCATTACTCATCATTTCTTAGGAATACAAATTTAGAGTTGGTTAAGAGGGTAGATTATATACAAAGTATTTTGCCGAGAATCGAAGGTAAATTGAGCAGTCTCCCAAAATGATCTTCAGTAATAATCGCCCGATAGAAATAAACTTGTAATTACTTGGTTGGTATAAAAATGTCTGAAAATTTTTTACTGGTCCAGGCACGTCTCGTTAAATAAACTAAAGTCGCTAGATTCCCTAATAGATATATGCAAAGTGTCCAAACAACACCTCGGAAAACACTTTTCTCCAAGACACAGATCCAGACACCAATCACGGTAGCTCCAATATAAAAATCAAGGAAAGTAACCACTCCCCATCGCAAGGCAACCATTTCTTTGATACCCTGAATAACATTACTTTCGACACTAGCCCAATATATCCCTATGGTTAAAATTGAGAAAAGGAAGCCGCATATATATAAAGTGTATAACTTAAAACCGCGTGCATACATTTACTAAGACTTTTTAAATAAATAATGAGCAACGAACCACTGATATCCTCTGTTGTAACCGAAAAGTTCCGCACAGGACATAAAAAATATTCTCCATCGCTGAAACCAGGTATTCCTCTCTTTGAGACCATAAACTTGTTCAAGAATAGGAAGAATTTTGTTTTTTTCTCTATCCATATTTTTTAGCCAGGCATTGGAGGTTTGTTTATAATGACGCCCGTTCCAACGCCATTGTTTATCTATAGAAAGTTTATTTTGAAATTTTAACAGCAAATCCTCTGATGGCATTAATCCGCCTGTAAAAAAATAGCGGCCCATCCAATTATCAGAACCTTCTGTGGAGAAAAAGTAGGCAAATTTCTGATGACAGAAGATATGGACAAATAACTTCCCATTAGGTTTTAACCATGATGAAATATTTTCCATTAACCGCTCATAGTTTTGCATATGCTCAAACATTTCGACTGATACGATCCGATCATATTTCATATTCGCATTAAAATTATTCATGTCACATGTTACGACCGTAAGATTATTTAAGTTTTTTAATTGAGCAGCCCTGTCAATAAATTCTCTTTGTTGGTTGGAGTTCGAAATTGAAGTGATTCTGCTGTTGGGATACTTTTCGGCCATCCACAAGGAAAGAGAACCCCACCCACAACCTAATTCCAGAATATCCATATCATCAGACAATTCAGCTCTGTCACAAGTAATTTTTAAAGAGCTTGCCTCTGCTTCATCTAAAGTTGTTGCCCCATCTCCCCAATAGCAGGAACTGTATTTATTATATTTCCCCAATACCAAGTTAAAAAATGAGGGTGGCAATTCGTAATGCTGATCGTTGGCCTTTGATGTTTCAACTGCTATAGGGCGTGCACATAAAGCACACACAAAATTGCTAATATGATCCTTTTTATTAAAAATAATTTTTTCTTCGGATAATCGTTTTCTCAATAGCTGGCGTATGCCTGTCCGAATCAATGAATCCGGAACCCAACCTCTTTCTATAAGACTAATCACTTTATCCATTAAATTGTATCCTTTTGGGGCCCTGGAAAAAACATATTGGTTGTTTTTATGTAATTTTCGTATTCAATACCTTTGCTTTTCAAAGCTTGTTGTTCAGCAAATGGAATTCCAGAAATTTTAATTAGAAAAAAGAGCATCAGTAATGGGCCTGTTAGACTAATCCATAAATTATTTGAACCGAAATTCAAAAACACATAGCTCCACCAGTGTATCCATTCAAAAAAATAATTTGGGTGGCGGGAATACTTCCATAAACCATTACGACAAACTTTTCCCGCGTTCGATTTATTTGCCTTGAAACTGGATAATTGTTTATCAGCAACACATTCACCTGTCATAGAAATAAACCAAATGAGTAGTGCAGCTATATCCAAATAATTTAGCGAATTCGGATTGTAGAAAACTATGACTATTGGAATGACAAATAGAATTGCCACAACAGCCTGTGCTTGAAAAAATAAAAAAAAATATCGGAGAACATTGTTTCCTGCAGATTTTCTAAAATTTTGGTATCGACTGTCTTCTTGTGCGTTTATGACCCGATTGAATAATAAATATGTCCCTAAACGCAATCCCCATACAATTCCCATTACTGCAGTTAAAATTGTTCTATCTTTATCACCATCTCCAATAAACGAAAAGTAAAGTATCCCGAACGCGATACCATATGCCCATCCCACATCTGCGATTGCCGCGTTTCCTGTTTTTATCTGCATGGCCCACAGCAACATCATGAAAACAGCAATAATGAGCCAACAGATAGATAAATGATAAATAAAGTTGTCCATATAAACTAATTTAGTTTGGGTTTACTGCTTCTAGTGGCGGTAATATTGGATCTCTTCGGCATAAAGGCTTGGTGAAAACCATTTGAACATTCCCTATCTGTCTTTCCATGAAACCACCTTCGCAGTAGCAAAGATAAAATAACCACATTCGAATAAAAGCATTAGTGAACCCCAGGTCCTTGACCCGACTTTTATTTTGCAGAAAGTTTGTTCTCCATTCCTTCAAGGTTCTAGCGTAGTGGGGTGTTATGTCTTCAAGATGAAACAATTTGATATCAGATGAAGTTGCCGCGGAACACAAGGCACTAATTGAAGGAATACAACTACCTGGGAAAATATATTGCTTGATAAAATCTATAAAATCTTTGGACTCCTCAAATAAATTATCCGCAATTGTAATTGCCTGGATTACGAGAAGGCCCTCTGGCTTAAGTAACTGGCTACATTTTCGAAAAAATGTTTTATAAAGTTTATGACCGATAGCTTCTATCATTTCGATGGACACTAATTTGTCAAACTGGCCCTCTAATTCTCTGAAGTCTTTTTTAATAATAGTGACTTGGTCCTGTAATCCATTTTTTTTTACTAAATTTACTGCAAATATAAACTGCTCTTGGGATATGGTTGTGCTGGTAATGCGACAACCATAATTTTTGGCAGCATGAAGGGCAAACCCACCCCAGCCAGTACCTATTTCCAGTAAATGATCAGTCGATGACAAATTCAATTTTTTGCAAATACGATCAAGTTTAGTTATCGAAGCTTCATACAATGAGTTCTCGGGCTTACTGAAAATAGCGCAGGAATACATTCTTGTGTCGTCCAAGAATGTCGAAAAAAAATCATTCCCTAAATCATAATGCGCATGAATATTCCGCAGACTTTCTTTTAAATTATTTCTTCTGCAGGAATGGCTTAGTTTCATAACCCATATCGCTAAATTCGCAATACCACTTTCGAATTGATTGGCAGCATCACGGTTTCGCGTGAAAATTCTCACCAAATCGGTCAGGTTTTCACAAGTCCACCATCCTTTTATAAATGCGTCCGCAGAACCATTTAGGCCCTTTGAAACAATATCTAAATACATCTTTGAGTTTTGGACTATAATTTTTGCTTTAACGGGAAAGTTTGGTGTTGTATGACCAAAGATGATATGTTCCGAGTTTTCAATTAAAGTTATTTCACCTTCTTTTATTCCCTTAAAATGACTTAAAATTATTTTTCGTGCCACCTTGTCAAGGATTAGAGGTTTTTCGGAAAATTCTATTGGTTTGGTATCAATCAAATCATTTATTTGCATATTTAACAGCTCATTTTATTTTTTGGATGAGGATAGAAAGGGCATTTTGTGTACCATAATTTAAAGGCTTGATAATATATCGCAGCCTTTACCTTCCAGGTTATCAAGGGATATTTCAACAAGGCTCTTGTTAAGGATTTACTATTTATAGGCTTTTTTCTCATTAACAAGTTAGCTTCAAATATTTTTTCTCCTTCTTTTATATTACTCATGGATACTTTTAGATGTTCTATGGGTTCTGAAAAATTCCACTCATAATCAAAATCCATATCCATAAACGGTGAGATATGAAATTCCTTTTTAAAGAAAAATTTATGCATTCCCTCCTTTTCAATTGACTTGCTGCAATCTAATAAATAACAAAATTGCTCTCCCCATGGAGTATTATTGATTTCTGCAATAATTGTTTGCACATTACTTTCCGATGAATCAAAGCAATAATAAAAGCTGACAGGATTGAATCGATACCCGAAATAACATAGATGGGTCATTAAAAAAATGCGGCCCTCAGGTCTTTTTCCAGTTTTTGTAAAAACCCAATTTCGTACTGAATCTGAAAGTGATTCACTAGGATCTCCCATGTGATCACTACGCCTAAAATAGGCAATATTCCATTTTCGTGTGGACCAAAACCAAAATGACTCAAACAGGTGAGGAAGTTCCTGCAAATCTAAAAACAACATAAATAAAGAGTAATCAAATCTTGTTTTGATCGGCAAGTATCTAATATGAGTAACATTTCCCTCATACAGAGCGCTGTTCATTTTAAAGAGATCGTCCAAAAGATTTGCAAACCGACAAGGCACTATTAAGGCCATCCTCATGAAAACCGGACCCCCAATAGGCCCCGCAAAAATGAATTTTATTTACCCCATCTATTTCCTTGTGTCTTTTCTGTGCCAGGATTGCCTCTGATGTAAAGACAGGGTGCTGGTATATAATTTTGTTATAAATCTTTTTAGGGTCAATGTGCTCCTCCATATTCAATGAAACACAAACATTCCTTGGCATATCTAGGTTTTGTAACATGTTCATATAATAAGTAACCGTTGTTTCATCCTTCAGTTTATTTGGTTTGAAGTAATTCCAGCTCGCCCAAGCATTCTTATGTTTTGGGAGAACAGAACAATCCCAGTGCAAATGGGCAACATTAGTTTGGTAGGGGATAGCACTCAATATTTCTCTTTCTCCATGACTTGGGTTTTCAATCATTTTTAAAGCCTGGTCGCTATGCGTTGCGATGATGACCCGATCGTACAATTCATTTTGTTGCTTGTTAAAAACAACCTCGACACCATCGTCTTTTCGTATTATTTTATCGACCAGGCAATTAATACGGATATTATTTTTAAATGGCTCGATAAGTTTCAGGGTGTACTGCTTGGAGCCACCTTTGACAACCCTCCATTGTGGCCTATCGTTTACATTTAGCATCCCATGGTTTTCAAAAAACTGGGCAAAGAAACGAAAGTTTGAACTCTCAATAACTTTGGACTTAGCGGACCAAATAGCCGAGGCCATTGGAAGTGCATAATCATTTTTTAGTGAATTTGAATATCTACCACGGTTTAAAAACTCACCAAATGTTATTTCTTCAACTGAATCCTTTAAAAATTCTTTTGCATCACGGTTGAACCTTAATATGTCCTTAACCATTAAAATAAAAGAGGGTTTAAGCAAATTTAATCGTTGTGCAAAGAGACCGTTTATGGATGTCCCATTGTATTCCAAGCCTGTTCTTTCGCATTTGACGCTAAAGCTCATGCTAGTAGGCTGGGATAGAACATTTATTTGATTCAGTAATTTGTTAAAATTTGGATAAGTACGATCGTTAAATACTATAAAGCCCGTATCAATTTCATGACTTGTACCATTTATATGAACTGCAAGAGTATGAACATGTCCACCGATATAATCGTTTGCCTCATAAACATGAATAGAATGTTCTTTTGACAATAAATAGGCCGAAGTCAAGCCTGATATTCCAGTACCGATAATAGCGATTTTCATTAATTATTATTTTTTTGAGAAATTATCGATGACTTCAGAATATTTTCAGGCACTTTTTTTAGATCCCAAATAATTCCAAAAACTGATAATATTTTTAATATCCAATAAGTAATATCTATTTCCCACCAGTAAAAACCTTGGTTCACTGAATTAGGATAATGATGATGATTGTTATGCCACCCTTCACCTAATGTGATTAAAGAAATGATTAAGTTATTCCTACTATCATCACCAGTTACATATCGTCTATTACCAAATTTGTGTGCTAAAGAATTTGTAGAACAGGTTCCATGAAATAAAAGAACTGTAGAGATAAAAAAACCCCAGACAAGTAATTGGGGACCATTAGCTCCCCATTCGGGCTTGTAACTATTAAGAATATCACCAAAAATAAACAAGCCAACTGCCAATAAAAAAGGTATTACAATATCAAAACGATCAAGGATTCTTAGTTCTGGAAATTTTATAAGATCTTTAATTAAATCGTTTTTGGTAGAAAAGTTAGACTTACCCATAAACCAAAACATGTGACTTTTCCAAAAACCAGATTGAGAGGGAGAGTGGATATCCATTTTGGTATCAGAATATTTATGATGATACCTATGATATGAAGACCACCAAAGCGGACCCCTTTGAACAGCTGAAGCACCTAAAACTGCAAAAAGAAATTGTATAAATCGGGATGTTTTAAAGGTTCGGTGAGAGAAATAACGATGATAGAATCCTGTAATGGCAAACATACGAACTGTATATAAAATTAAGGCCACAACAATTGACGTCATACTCCATCCAACGAAAAATACCGCAAAACACCCTAAGTGGAGCCCCACAAAGGGGATACATCTTAGCCAATCAATACTTTCATCAATGGAATATTTATATTTATTTTGAATACGATCATTATCAAACCATTGGGCCAAGTTATTAAATTGAGCTTTCATAATCAATTCAATCTACAATTTACCATTAGATAATTCATTAAATTTACTACGAATAGACTCCATTCTATTACGGTTTACTCCCAAGTCGCTGTAGCCTATACGAGATGCTGATCGAAATTCAATAACACCTGGCTTATTGAAATAGAACTCAACATCATCCACAAAACCAAATATTTTCGAAAAGAATTCAACATGGATAAATTTATCTTTTACATTTTTTACCTTAGAATCTTTAAAGCTTTCTAAAGTTAGAAATAGAATTTTTTTCGCCTCAACTCGAGAACCGGTATATCTAATTGGTTCGATATAGCTTTTACTATTACTATTATTAGTAGATACGCAGTTAGGTTTATTAGGACAATCCGAAAGAAGACCAATTGTGGTGGGGGTTTTACCGACGCATGAAATAATAATTGAACTAATAATAATTATGC
>WAHY01000046.1:6758-8479 GCA_009873635.1 Nitrospinota bacterium | reverse complement strand
CTCAAACTTGGCTTGAGGCAAAAAAGTTTCTAGCTAATGAAGAAATATCAGTTGTTGTTCTTGATGAAATCACTTACATGATAAATTATAAGTATCTTGATGAATCTGAGATTTTATTAGCACTCTCGAATAGACCCAAAGATCAGCATGTTATTATTACTGGAAGAGCAGCTAGTCAGGCCTTGATTGATGTTTCAGACACAGTTAGCGAGGTGGAAGACATAAAGCACGCTTTTAGAGCCAATATCAGAGCTCAAAAAGGAATTGATTTGTAAATCTCTAGCTGTTCTCAAGTAAATATTGGATGGCTTGAAATAGATACCCTACTGATACAATCTTCATTCCTTTGATGCTTTTTTTAGGGGTATTTCCTTTTGGAATAATCGCAAGCTCAAAACCCTGTTTTTGAGCTTCTGAGAGTCTTTCTTGGGCGTTATAGACTGGCCTTACTTCACCAGTAAGCCCTACCTCACCGAAAGCAATCCAATTACTTGGAATGACTTTATCTCTCAAACTGGAGACAATTGCAAGCATAACAACAAGATCTGAAGCAGTTTCACTGACTTTAATACCACCAACTACATTAATAAAAACATCCTGATCAAATGTTGCAATCCCTGAATGTTTGTGCAGGATTGCAAGTTGAAGAGCCAATCGGTTTTGATCTAGGCCTACACTGACTCTCTTTGGAGAACCATTAGACTGGTCAACCAAGGCTTGAATTTCAATTAAAAGCGGTCTTGTAGCTTCCCTTGTAACCATAACCATTGATCCAGAAGAAGGGTTTTCTTGATTGGAAAGAAATATAGATGACGGATTGCTGACTTGTTGAAGGCCTTTTTCACCCATTGCAAAAACACTAATCTCATTCACCGCTCCAAAGCGATTTTTGACGGCTCTAATAACACGATATCTTCCACCTGCGTCACCCTCAAAGTAGAGAACTGCATCGACCATATGCTCAAGTATTCTTGGTCCCGCTAGCGCTCCACCCTTTGTTACATGGCCAATCATGAGTAAAACTGTGTTGGTTTGTTTGGCATATTGAGTGAGCTGCGCTGCACAGTCTCTCACCTGAGTAACTGACCCAGGCGCCGATGTTGATAGATCAGTGACCATGGTTTGAATTGAGTCAATAACGATAACCTTGGGCTGAACATCTTTTGAGAGTTTGAGTATCTTTTCTAAATGAGTCTCACCAATAAAAAGAACATCTTCTTTAATGCCCAGTCTAACTGCCCTTTCGCTCACCTGTTCGGCAGACTCTTCTCCGCTGACATACAAAGTGGTATTGGCTTTGTTTAGGGTTGCTAGTGCTTGAAGAATCAGAGTGGATTTCCCGATACCTGGGTCACCTCCAATAAGTACCACTGATCCATCAACTAGACCTCCCCCTAACGTTCGATCAAGCTCAGAAAGACCAGTTGACAAGCGATCTTTATTTTGAGACTTAACTTCTGTCAAGTTTTGAACTTTAGATGCCGGAAGATCTTTTAGGCTATCTGGTTTTGATGCTGTAGCTTGTGAAATGACAATTTCTTCTAGAGTATTCCATGCTTTGCATTCCAAGCACTGGCCAGCCCATTGGTGATGCGAAGCTCCACACTCTCGGCATACAAACTCAACTTTAGTTTTAGCCATAAGATTACTTGTTCATTAATTTATCAATTTCGCTCTTAAATGCCTCAATATCTTGAAATTGCCTGTAGACTGAGGCAAAA
>WAHY01000046.1:4744-6661 GCA_009873635.1 Nitrospinota bacterium | reverse complement strand
TGCGAAGCTCCACACTCTCGGCATACAAACTCAACTTTAGTTTTAGCCATAAGATTACTTGTTCATTAATTTATCAATTTCGCTCTTAAATGCCTCAATATCTTGAAATTGCCTGTAGACTGAGGCAAAACGAATATAAGCAACCTCATCAAGAGCTTGTAGTTCCTCCATGACCCACTCTCCCAGGGTAGAGGAAGGAACTTCTCTATCATTTTGTGCCATCAGTCTTCTTTGAATTTTTTGGATTGCAGTCTCTATTTTAGAAATCTCAACAGGTCTTTTTTCAAGCGCTTTTAATAGTCCGGATCGAAGCTTATCTTCACTAAAAGCTTGTCTAGAATCATCGCTCTTTATCAGTCTGGGAAGGTTTAAATCAACGGTCTCTCTTGTAGAATGCCTCTCTCCACAGGCTATACACTCTCTTCTTCTTCTGACTTGTGAGCCATCATCTAGCAGCCTTGTATCTAGAACCTTGGTGTCATCTGATTGACAAAAAGGACAACGCATTCTTGTCTATTTGTAGACTGGAAATCTTGAGCAAAGCTCTTCAACTTTGGCTCGTACTTCGTTTACTACGTCTGGATTCTCAATATCATCACAAATATCACATATCCAGTGAGTAATGTCTCTACATTCAGACTCCCCAAATCCTCGGGTTGTAGCTGCAGGAGTTCCAATTCGAATTCCACTGGTTACAAACGGTGATTGTGGATCATTAGGAACAGAGTTTTTGTTTACTGTAATATGGGCAGATCCCAAGGTTGCATCGACTGCTTTTCCTGTCAGGCCTTGCTCGATAAAACTCACTAAGAATACATGGTTATCGGTACCTCCAGAAACGACATCGTAGCCTCTTTCCATGAAAACACTTGCCATGGCTCTTGCATTGATCACTACTTGTTTTTGATAAGATTTAAAGTCGTCACTTAATGCTTCTTTGAAAGCAACCGCTTTAGCAGCAATAATGTGCATCAATGGGCCGCCCTGGATTCCTGGAAAAATTGCGGAATCTAATTTTTTCTCTATTTCTTCATTGGCCTTTGCCAGAATCAGCCCTCCTCGAGGCCCTCTGAGTGTTTTATGAGTAGTTGTTGTACAAACATCAGCAATATTAATTGGGGATGGGTAATCACCTGTTGCAATAAGGCCAGCAACATGAGCCATATCAACAAGTAAATATGCACCAACCATATCGGCAATATCTCTAAACCGTTGCCAATCAATAACTCTAGAGTACGCAGAGAATCCAGCTATGATCATTTTGGGCATGTGCTCTTTAGCCAACTCTTCCACCTGGTTATAATCAATCTCACCCGTCGACTCGTCAAGACCATACTGAACAGCATTAAAGTTTTTTCCAGAGAAAGACGGTGCTGCGCCATGTGTCAAGTGCCCACCATGAGCCAAGCTCATTCCAAGAATTGTGTCACCAGGTACAAGGAGTGCCTGAAATACGGCGGCATTTGCAGTTGACCCTGAGTGTGGCTGAACGTTGGCATAGGCTGCACCAAAGAGTTCTTTTGCACGACTTATAGCCAAATCTTCAGCCATATCGACATACTCACACCCACCATAGTACCTTTTTGATGGATAACCTTCAGCATATTTGTTAGTCAGTTGAGAACCTTGTGCGGTCATCACTGCAGGCGATGTGTAGTTTTCTGATGCAATTAATTCGATATGCGCTTCTTGTCTTGCTTCCTCAGCATCAATAACTTTTGCAATTTCAGAATCGACATCGTTTAAGGTGAGATTTTTATCAAACATGGAGACTTCCTAAATAGATGAAAAAAAACGGTATTTTAACCTAGATATTTTAACAAGAATATAGCTTAATGACTCTTTTTTTCTAAATCAATTTTTTTGATAATTATATGATTTTAATAAAATTTTTTAAAACTTTAAAATTCATCTTTT
>WAHY01000046.1:0-4646 GCA_009873635.1 Nitrospinota bacterium | reverse complement strand
AAAAAAACGGTATTTTAACCTAGATATTTTAACAAGAATATAGCTTAATGACTCTTTTTTTCTAAATCAATTTTTTTGATAATTATATGATTTTAATAAAATTTTTTAAAACTTTAAAATTCATCTTTCTGTACCATTCTAATGAAGAAAATTTTATAAAAATTTATATAGTATTTAAGAAGATTTATAGGAATATATATTCTAAGTACCGGTGGTAAAATTTGCGCTTTATGAGCAGAATTATTCGATGAAAGTAGTTGTTCTAGGTGCAGGTATCATTGGCACAACTTCAGCCTATTTTTTAGCTAAAAATGGACATGAGGTAACTGTTATTGATAGGCAAGATAGTGTCTCCATGGAGACAAGTCATGCTAATGCAGGATGTTTGTCCTATGGGTTTACATCTCCTTGGGCATCTCCTGGTCTTCCACTCAACGCTTTAAAGTGGGCTTTGACTGGACGATCTCCTCTAATCATAAACCCAAAATTAAGTTCTGAGACCATTAAGTTTTTATTTCGAATGTATAAAAACTGTAATTCACTGAGCTACGAAATCAACAAAAGCCGCATGCTCAGAATAGCTTCATACTCACAAAAAGCGCTATTAGAGATTGAGAAAGATTTTGAAATAAATTACGAACAAAAAAAACAAGGCTCTCTTCAACTATTTTGGGATACAAAAGAGATCGACAAGATAGCAAAAGATATTTCAATTTTGGAAAAATTTAATATCCAATCCAAGATTCTTGATCCTGAAGAGTGTGTCAAAGTTGAGCCTGCTCTTAAACATGTAAAAAACAAACTCGCTGGTGGAATTCATTTTAAGGATGACTTCACAGGGAATTGCTACTTGTTTTCAACTGAAATTTATAAAAAATGCCTAGAAATGGGTGTTCATTTTGAATTCAATACAGAAATTAATTCTGTTAAATTAAATAATAATGAGATTTTTTCAGTTTTAACTAATAAAGGTCAGTTTAAGGCAGATAAATATGTAGTCTCTCTTGGAAGCTATTCTAAAAAAATTCTATCCAATATCGGTATTGAAATCCCTGTTTATCCAGTTAAAGGCTATTCAATCACAATGCCTGTTCTATCTGATAATGATGCCCCACAATCAACAATTATGGATGAAAAGAATAAAATTGCCATCACCAGACTAGGGGACAAAATTAGAGTTGCTGGCATGGCGCACTTAACTGACTTCAATAAGAACTTGAGAGAAAAATCTCGAGAATCATTGGTAAGTGGCCTTGATTTGATATTTCCAAAGAGCTATATGTCGTCTAATAATGTTAACTTTTGGACTGGATTTCGACCCTGTACTCCTGATGGAACACCAATTATTGGCAACACCCCATACAAAAATTTATACCTCAATACAGGTCATGGAACTCTCGGATGGACAATGTCAGCTGGTTCTGGCAAACTGTTATCTAATCTTATTTCAGGAACCGACCCTGAGATTTCTACTGAAGGAATTGAAATGAGTCGATACAGCTTTTCAAACAAGACAGAATTTAATTATGGCTAGGAATTGCATTGCATCAATTGATCTCAATGCACTCAAAAAAAACTATCTTTATGCTAAGTCTCTTAGCCCTCAATCAAATGCAATAGCAATTATTAAGGCGAATGCCTATGGTCACGGTGCAGTTAGGGTAGCCCAGTATCTAGAGGGTACTGCTGATTGTTATGGTGTAGCCTGCTCTGAAGAGGCTGTTGAGCTTAGAAACTCAGGAATTTCTAAAACACCTATCCTTCTTTTAGAAGGTGTCTTTGAAGAGTCTGAGTTAAATATAGTAGTTGAACATAACCTCTGGATGGTCGTATGCAACTCTGCTCAGTTAGAATGGGTTCTTAATAGCCAGCTAAGTCAAAAATTTAATATTTTTGTAAAGATTGATTCAGGCATGGGTCGACTAGGGTTTCTAGAGCATGAGTCAAATGAAGTAATCAATATTTTAGAAAACTCCCCTAATGTTGATAAGTTAACATTAATGACTCATTTTTCAAGCGCAGACAATACAGAAAGTTCTTCAACAAATACCCAAATTGATAAATTTAATAATATAGTCGACTCAAGACAGAACGATCATTCACTCGCAAATTCAGCTGCTTTGATGGCTTGGAATGATGCTCATAGTGGATACACTAGACCTGGAATCATGCTCTACGGCTCTTCACCGTTTCCGTTCGAAGACAAATTTACAGGTTTAGTACCCGTTATGACATTAGAAAGCACTGTCATATCTATTAAGAAATTCAAAGCTGGAGCTTCTATTGGTTATGGTGAAAGGTATATCTGTAAAAATGATACTTTGATTGGGGTAGTTGCTATTGGTTACGCTGACGGATATCCCAGGAGTGCAAAAGATGGAACTCCTGTGTTTCTTAATGGAGGAACAGCCAGACTAGCTGGAAGAGTTTCAATGGATATGATAACCGTTGACCTTAAGGGCATCAAAGATCCAAAAATCGGTGACCGTGTAGAGCTTTTTGGACCAAATGTCTCTATCGATGAAGTTGCTCAGTACTCGGATACGATCTCCTATGAAATTTTTTCTAAGATCACCAGTCGTGTTTATCGAACTTATGTGTCATAGTTCATAAAATACTAATATAATTCAATTCATTAATAAATATTCAGCGCGTTACTTTATGTTGTCACAAAGCCAAATTTCATCGTTTAATAAGGATGGCTATCTAGTTGTAGAGGACTTTCTTGGTCAGGTTGAAAGAGAGAATCTAATGAATCGAGCAAAAGAGATGATTGATGATTTTGATCCTTCCTCATCTCACTCCATTTTTACAACCAATGAGCAAGAAAGAGCTAGCGATGAGTACTTCTTAAAGTCAGGAGATAAAATTAGATTTTTTTTTGAAGAGAAGGCAATTGATAGTGACGGAAACTTCACTGTTCCAAAGCAAAAATCTATCAACAAGATAGGTCATGCACAGCATGCATTAGACCCAATCTATAAATCAATAATTAATGGTCTTAATATTCCAGCTATGGGAAGACAGCTTGGGATGAAAAAGCCCAGACAGCTTCAGTCTATGCATATTTTTAAGCAACCTAATATTGGAGGGGAAGTTGGACTTCACCAAGATTCAACTTTTTTATATACTACACCAATGAGCTGTATTGGATTTTGGATGGCGCTCGAAGATGCTAATATTGAAAATGGCTGCCTTCAGGCGATGACTGGAGGTCATACATTGCCCCTAAAAAAGCGTTTTAAACTCGCTCAAACAGGAGGCACAGAGTTCGAAATTTTAGATGAAAGCCCATGGCCTGATAACGAACTTGATCTTCTAGAAGTTAAAGCTGGAACGCTTGTGATACTTCATGGACAGCTACCCCATTACAGCGCTGAGAACACCTCTAATAAATCAAGACAAGCCTTTAGTATTCATCTAGTTGACGATAATTGTCACTACGCTGAAGACAATTGGTTACAATCTAAGATTTAATACAAAACTAACAAACTTTTATGAATGATAGACGCGTATTTGATATTCATAACCTAGAGTTTTTGCCCTTTGACAGGTACGGCGCACCTGTTCCAAAAATGAGTTGGCATATTATCAGCTACAATCAAAAAAATGGACAAGGAAGTTATGTATTAAAAATGGAGCCTGGTGCTCAAACTGTGCCACATATGCACATGGGCTTCGAAGAATTTTTAATGATCGAAGGTGAATTGATTGATTCAGATGGAACAGTATTTAAAAAAGGTGAATTTGTATCATTTGAGCCTGGAAGCCAGCACTCTTCATTCTCGGAGACTGGAGCATTGATTGTAGTGTTTCAAAGAGGCCTCAATGAAGCAATTAATCATGACTAACTGTTAAGGAGTTGAATAATGCCCGCAGAGATCAGAAAAACCCTTCTTCATGTTGAAAAAACTCTTATTGAGGGCAACAAGCCTGCAAAAAAACCATTGATTCTCATAGCTGCAGTTGCTGTCATTAAAAACCCATGGTTTGATTTCAAAAATCCAAATCAATTTATCGAGGATCTCAAACCAGGTATCTTGGATGTCGCACCAGGCCTAGGAGAAATGCTGACCTCAATGATAATTAAGGAGGCTGGATCTGGAGCAAACATAGAGGGCTATGGCAAATCTGCTGTGGTTGGGCTCAAGGGTGAAATTGAGCATGCCTCAGGCATTATTCATACGCTTCGTTTTGGAAACTTTTATCGTGAAGCAGTTGGTGCTAAATCCTACCTTTCTTTTTGTAACACTCGTGGAGGCGCTAATGCTCCAATTATGATTCCACTTATGGACAAAAATGACGCTGGAAGGCGGTCACATTACTTAACCATAAGCCTGTCTATTCCAGATGCACCAGCTGATGATGAAATTGTAGTTGCTTTAGGCGCCTCAATTGGCGGCAGGCCACATCACAGGATTGGTGATAGATACCAAGATCTTAAGGATTTAGGTCACGACTTAGATAACCCTGCAAGCGTTTAGCTTGCTTGATCATCTGTTTCTAGCTGAGACTCTAAAGCTTCTTCAGCAATCACCTCCATTCCAACAACACTCGGTCTTTGAGTCATGGCCTGTTACTTAGCTTGATCAGATTCATCCGCATCGTCAGTAATAAACGTCATTGAGAACACAACGGCGGCAAAC
>WAHY01000045.1 GCA_009873635.1 Nitrospinota bacterium | reverse complement strand
GCAATAAAAAATTCCTGTTAAGAAGATTGTCGCAGGAAGAGGTGGCTCAGGCAGAAAATATGGCTCAGGAATGGTTGAAGATTAGAAACCAAAACAAAGCGAATTGATTTTAAAAATATTTCAGGAATAGGAGTGAGAGGTTTTGAGTGCTGAATAAATTTTCCCTTAAATTTGCCTTGATGTTTATTTCTATATTATCGCTGGGTTGTGGGCAAGGTGATGAGGTGGCAATAAAACCTGAACTTGTAGTTGCCGTTGACGCAACATTTGTTCCTATGACATTTTTAAATGACAAGGGTGAGCTCGATGGCTTTGAAGTGGATCTTGTTGATAAAGTTGTAAGAAATGCCGGCTACGAATATGAGCTGGTAAATGTTGAGTGGGGTGGATTGTTTGGAGGGTTGATCACGAAAAAGTTTGATTTGGTTATCAGTTCAATCACGATTCTTGAGGAACGGAAAAAACGTATGGCTTTCAGTATCCCATACTTGCAGAGTGGGGTTGCTGTTTTAGTCCGAAAAGATCTTGATAATATTAATAGTCTGGAACAGCTTGCCAAAACCAGGGCCGTGGTAGGCGCCCAAATCAATACGACATCCCATTATTTTATACAGAAGTTTGCAGGATTAAACATCAAGACCTATGAGAAGTTCGGTCTTGCCGCTATTGATATGGCCAATAAAGGTATTAATGGTGTTGTGGGGGATTCTGTTCAGGTGAATTACTATTTCAATGAAAATGAGGAACTGGAAAAGAATGCAAGATTCCTGGGGTCCAGAATGACTTCGGAGTATTATGGCATGGTCCTGCGAAAAAATGACCTTGAGTTAAAACAAAAGATTGATGAAAGTTTGGCAGAACTTATTAATGATGGAACTGTAATGGGGCTGCACACTAAATGGGGCTTGGGAAAATTTTCTGTGGTGCCTGCTCCAATGCATGAATCAGGTAGTTGAGCGGGAAGGTTTATTACGCCGGGCTCAGGTTAAAGTGCCTGCCGAGTAAGGTCAGGATATGAAGAGTGCTCCGGCGATGCAACCTGTCAGGATGGTTGCAAGAAAAGCGGTCCATAAAGAGTGGCCTCCTGCCACAGTAATATCTTGCGCCCGTGAAGGAACCAATGCTGTGAGACCACCGATAAAAATTCCCATACTGGCCAGGTGTACAAAGCCGCATAGGGCATAAGTTAAAATAGTCACTGATCTGAGAGTAAAGGGAGCGGGATCGGCAACTTGAGCTCCTGCCAATGCGAAGTAGGAGGAAACTTCTGTTTCTACAAACCGTGATCCTAATATTTTTCCTGCCAGCTCCAATTCGTCTGGTGGAAGTCCCATAAGTGCGGTAAATGGTAATGTCAACCAGCCGAGAATGTTCTTCAGGGAAAAATTATCCCCAAACCACCCAGAAAGTACCAAGTCCATCAGAGCTTCCAGGCCGAGTACAACGATCAATACAGTGGCAATGCCAGCGGCCATTTTAACTCCTTGTGTGCCTCCATCCACTAAAGCAACCATTAGATTTTTTGATTTTGCAGTGTCATTTTCAAGCTCTGGAATTTTATCCATGGTTTCTGGCATTGATTGTTCCGGCAATGACAGTTTGCTGGAAATTACAGCACAGGGAATGGAGATCAATGAGGCGGAAACAAGATGTCCGGCTATTTCAGGAAAAATATCATGTAAAGCGACCACATAAATTCCCATGACAGTACTGGCTACGGTCGACATCATGCAGGTCATCAGGGTGAGTAGCTCGGAACGTGTCATCTTGATGAGGTAGGGCTGGACAGTCAGGCTCGATTCTATACCGACAAAAATATTCGCTGCGGCAGATAAAGACTCAACCCCGGATAACTCTAATAACCGGTAAAAGATGCGAGCGAAAAAACGGACCACCGCTTGCATGATGCCCAGATAGTACAATCCGGAGATAACAGCTGAAAAGAAAATTACTGAAGGAAGTACTTGAAAGGCAAGTATAAATCCTATGGAAGGTGTCCCGTCAGCCAGGCTTTTGCCTGGGCCTATGGCAAGGGGGCCAAATAGAAAGATTGCCCCCTTCTGTGAAGCTGTTAGAAGTTCCACCAGAATGTGATTCACCCAATGCAACGCAGTACGGGACCAGGGTACCCAAAACGTGAGTACCCCCAGCACCCAGGCCAGCGCCATGCTGCCGATTATGGTTTTTGTATTGATTTTTTTTCTAACCCCTGTAGCCCAGGCTAAAAAAGCAACAATAAAAAAACCAGCAAATGAAATTAAACGATAAATGTTTTCATCCATTATGTAAGGGAAGATTGAAAAGTTTTGTTTGAATGAAGAATTTGAATATTGAAAGAGAAACCTGGAAGCCAAAGATCTGGCTCATGCATCCAGGTCATTTATGGATATGATACCGACAATTTTCTTTTCCCGGGTTACTGCGTAATGCCGGATATTTTTATCCCACATTTTTTGCCGTGCTTCGCTCACGGTTGTATCCATATCGAGAGTGAGAATAGGTTTTGACATAATAGTGGAAACAGTGACCTCTGCAGGGTTGATATTTTTTTCCAGTAATTTTATAAGGTCGGTCTTGGTAAAAATTCCGGAATATTCTTCATTTTGCCTTATAAGTAAGGCATCTGTTTCTATTGAAGACATTTCTCTTACCGCTTCTTCTACATTTGCTGAAAAGGATATAGAATGCGGAGGTTGCATGACCTCTGATATATGCTTTTTACTCATTTTTCAGATCAAATTTTTTCCAATTTGTGGATCTCAGGTTATCACTAATAAAAAATATTTTATAGTCTTTATAAAAGTTATTTTGAAGATATCCTTTCGGATGCGGGCAGGATATTATATAGGGAGATGCTGTTTAACCTGAGAGATACAAGTTTTGAAAAAAACACCCATTATATTATTGATGTGGGCTTTCGCGGCAGGTTTGCTTTATCTTTGCCTCCAATCCATTGACCTGGAAAATGCATGGGCCGAGTTATCCAAGGCGGACCCTATATGGATATTACTGGCTGTTATTTTCAATGCCTGCATACTTATGTTTTGGTCGTTTCTCTGGCATCTGCTTATTCCGGAAAAAATAACCGTTCCTTTTATTCGGATTTTTCAAGCTAACACTTTCATGTCCACATCTTGCAATACCATTCCATTTCCCGGTGGGCATACTGTTGGAGTCATGGCTTTGGCCCGCAGAGCCCAGGTGGGACACTCTTTGGCTCTGTCGGTATTGGCCCTTGACCAACTCATGGAAGGTTTTGCGAAAATCTTTGTTCTGTCTTTGGTGGCTTTTTTTGTGCCTCTTCCAGATAAAATGGAGCAGGGAATAATTATCTTTATACTGATCGTGTTGTTTTTTGCTTCAATGATGTTTTATTTTGCCCATAAAAAGCCTGCTGTCCCTATGGAATCGAATGAATCATCTTTAAGGCATAAAGTCAGTTCTTTTGTGGCTCGTTGGTCTGCGCATCTGGAAATTTTAAGGGATTTTCGTATTTTTTGTCTCGGCTTTATACTGGCTCTTTTAATGATGTTTGCACAGACTCTGGGAATCTGGGCTGTTCAAGAAAGCTTGAGTGTTGATCTTCCAGTTTGGGCGACCATATTGGTTATGGGTGCTTTGAACCTGGCAACTGTATTACCGATTACTCCTGGCAATTTTGGGGTTTATGAGGGAACCGTTTTCCTGATCTATCAATTTTGCGGGCTATCGCCTGAACTGGCTTTAAGCCTGGCTCTTTTGCAACATATTTGTTTTCTTCTTCCTATGGTAGGAATGGGATATTTGGTTCTTCTGTTTCTAACTATCACACAAAAGAAAAGTCCCTCAGAGGAATGGGTTACCGATGAAACCTAGAAAATCCGACTGTTGACAGTAAATGGAAGAATTATTTTTTATATTGGTATTTTTAACATTTACTACTGGGTCTAAAAAACCTGTAAAAAGCGGATTTTTAAACGAGTTGTTATAGCGAAAAACCTGGGCTTAACAAGGCGTAGCTAAAATGTAGCGGGCTTCACGAATTTCAATGTATCTGGGATTTTAATTGTGCCTAAAGAAGCTGATATTTAGTTAATTATTTCTTTCAATGTAGAATTTGAGTTCTGGATAAAATAATTTTTAGATCAATTGTTAGTGTTAATTTATATTTGCCAGAGATAATTTTCTAACAAATATAGGGTAAAGATTTTGACTACATAACTTATTGCAATTAATTTTTGAGCATGAATATTGTAAATTTCTTATCACTAGGCCGGGACTCGTTTTGGTGCTATACTCTCCCCAGATTAAGAGGGGTTTCCAGTGTCAATGTAAACTGTAGAAGAGTCGGTTGACTTGATACTCCAATATTCCGGGTTTTTGAGAGGTGGAAAAGTACTTGAATGGCTCGGTTGAGATCTTGGTAGGTGGGACCCAAGTAAAAATTGGGAAGGTTCGTTGGATGGCTTGATTGGCCTTGCCGCTTAAAAGTTGGAGGGTATCTGTTATGGCAGAGGGAAAAGTAAAATGGTTTAACGATAGTAAAGGGTATGGATTTATCGAGTCTAGCGATGGAGAAGATTGTTTTGTCCATTTTTCAGAAATTCAAGCGGAAGGCTTCAAAACTCTGGCGGAAGGCCAGGCAGTAGAGTTCGAAAAAAGTATGGGGCAGAAAGGACCTCAAGCATCCAAGGTTATACCAAAATAAACAATATCTGACTAAAGCCAGTGGAGCTGACGCTCCACTGGCTTTTTTTTTGGCTATTTTTCCAGAGGGCCAGATCCAGTGAATATCTATCAAGATCTTCTGGTTTGGTATTATATGAGGTTTTTCCGAATTAGCTTTCAGGACAGGCTAAAAGTAAGAAAAGCTTTTAACTTCATTACCCAACTGCTGTCAGTCTGTGTATACTTGCTTTAGTATTTATTGATGTCTTCATATAAGGCCTCGTAAACTTTCCTCGCTCGTCTTCAACGAATTGGGTATGAAAACAATTCTAAGCTGGTGTTTCCAAAAAATTACGCGCCGTTATCCCGGCACTCTCCTGGTCTTTGCAATTCTTTTAAGCGGGTTATCCATTTATTGGGCCAGTAGTTTAAATTTTAACCCCAGGATGGATAATCTTCTTCCTCAGGATTTGCCATTAATTAAAGAGTTTAACGAAGTAGTTGCAAAGACTGGAGGTTCAGGTCCGCTTGTTGTCGTGCTAGAGAAACTGAATCCTATCCAGGCACCAGAAGTGATAGATAAGCTTACGCGGGCTTTGGAAAAAGTACCCGGTACCCACTTTGTAGACTCACAAATCCCCGAAGAATTTTTAAAAAACCGTCAGCTCCTGCTGATTCCGAAGGGAGAGTTGCTGCAACTTGAATCCTTGGTGGCTGAAGCGATTGACTACGCACGAGGCCAATTTGGTGGATTCTTTGGTGAAGATGAAATCTTTAATCCGATTAAACTGCAAGAGATTGCCGATAAATACCAGATATTTGAAAATATTAGTTCCTATCATAAAGGAAACATAGAAAATAACTTTTATATATTTGTTAAACCGAATGGAACGGTTACTGATACAGATTTCACCGGGCAATATGTGGAATCTGTCCAGGACGCGATTGACGAGACCGGACTGGAGAAAAGCACTCCCGACTTGAGCATCAAGCTTACCGGCTCATTAATTGTGAGGCTTGAAGAAAACCAGTTTATCCAGACTGACCTTAAGAAATCGGCGATGCTCGCGGCTACGCTGGCTACTTTTATTATTCTTGCCTATACCAGATCCTGGTTTTCCATACCTCTTATTATATTCCCCTTATTGCTGTCTTTGTCCTACACATTTGCGTTAACACGTTTTTTCATTGGTCACTTGAATATTATTTCCGGATTTCTGGTTGCTATTTTGATGGGGCTTGGTATCGATTATGGAATTCATCTTTATATCCGGTTCAAACAGGAGCTTCTAAAAGGTAAGTCCATTCCTGATGCGACTGAGTTGATTGTGACTCAGGTTGGCCGATCTGGCCTGATAGCAATGTTGACAACGATGAGTGTTTTTTCGATATTAAGCTTTTCCGACTTTCAGGGGTTTTCAGAGTTTGGAAAAATTGCCACAATGGGTATTGTCTGCGCGTTTTTAAGTTATTATTTTATCTTTCCAGCCCAGGCTTTGTTTTATGACAAGATTCACTGGTTGAGCAAACCTCGTCCCAGAATATTCACCTTTAAAATCTCCAAATTATATTTCACGACGCCCTACTTTCTTTCTACAATGTTCCTTTTAATAATGGTTACGAGTCTTTTTTTTCTTCCGGGGCTCAAGTTTGAATATGACTTCCAGAAACTCAGGGGTGAATCCCCCGCTAGTGATTATGAGACCGTCACGACAAATGATTTTGGTTTTGCTTTCTCACCTACATTGATTCTTACGCAAAAGAAGGAAAACTTGTTTGAAATACAATCGGCTCTTGAACAAATAAAAAGGAAAAGTGGTGATCAGACCATTATAGGGCTGCAGTATTCATTGAACATGTTTAGCCGTGTGGAGTATGAATACAAGAAAGATGTTTTAGCAAGAATACGAGACATGTTTTTTGATAATTCAGATATCATCAAATTTTCTCTGGGAAAAGACCGGTATGAAAATTTTGAAAAACTGGTAAAAGCTGAACCATTTGATGAGGAGCAAATACCACAAAACCTGGAAAAAAAACTGCGTGCCGGGGGTGATTACCTGGTCTTATTGCTTTCCCCTGCAGATAAAAATTTTTTCAATGTTGAAAATATTTATCAACTGGGGAAAGAAATGGATGAGTTTAAAAAGGTGATGAGGGATAAAAAAATTGAAGTCTCTGTGTTAAATGAAAATCTGATTGCCGCTGAAATCCTTGATTGGGTTAAGGATAAAGGCCCCAGGGCGATGGCGGTCGCCTGTGCGATGGTGTTTGTAATTCTCATGTTTGATCTTCAAAGTATTCGGTTGGCGGTTGTCACATTTCTGCCCCTTTTTACAGGGCTGGCATTGACAGGAGCGCTCATGTCTGTCTTCAATGTTAAATTGAACTTTATTAATATTGTAATGCTCCCTTCGATTGTTGGAATCATGATCGATCATTGCATATACCTCAGTCATCACATTCTGGATTATTCCAAAGGCGCATCACTCAAATCATTGCAGGAAACGGGAAGTGCAATTATTTTATCGGCCTTAACCAGTTTTGCGGGATACATTAGCTTGAACATTGCCCATCATGAAGGTATCAGGTCAATTGCATCGGTAGTGGGGCTGGGGATTACTACATGCACAATTTGCGCTCTATTTATGCTCCCGGCCCTGTTTGAACTAAGGACCAGTAGATCCTCATTCGCCCGTTTTAACAAAGAATAAGAATTGGGCTGGGATGGATATAATTGAATTTCAGAAATTTTGAGAGAAAGTTGAATTATGCGAATTGGAATATTTTTGGTATTTGTTTTACTGGTTGCTTGTGCGGAACAACATAAGTTTGAGGATTTTGCTTCTTCAGATAGTGGTAGGGGTAAGAAAGAGTTCCTGCAGGACTCCAAACAATGCATAGCTGAAAAAGGTAAATTCAGCAATATGATTCAAGGGCGCGAATTTGGTTTTGAGGGTGAACATACAGGTTATCTGGGTTGTATGAAATTGAGAGGGTGGAGCCCAAAGAAAATGCCTTGACCGGCGGTAAATGGTTTAAGAATTATCTTTCCAGGCTTTTTGAATAATTGTGGCAGGTTGATGGATCATGTGGCAGGTTTTGCAGGATTTCTCAGAGATATAATCCATCTTCTTTTTAAAAAGTTTTTTGTCCGGTGTCCCAGTGGCGAAGGTCTTTTTGATTTCCTGTAGCGCATCTATCATATCCTCTCCAACAAAAAATTCTTTTACAGTAACAGGGTTTTTAGTCCACTCGGATACATGGCATTTTGAGCATACCGATCTTAGACCCCGAAGTCTTTTGCTGAAATCATCAATAGCTTTCCAGGACTCGTTATACTCTTCCCGCTTGAAAAATATCTCAATATTTTTTAATGATGAAGATAGCTTATGCATGTACTGATCATAATCCAGTTCCTGCTCCGAGAGGGGATCAAGGACTTTTATGGTTTGTGTCGATGGCCAATGGTAACGAGTCCAAACGCTGATGTAGTGCTTACCATGGCATTGGGTGCATGTTTTGCGAAGCTTTGTGGAAAACGTTTTAAATTTTTCAATATCTTGATTCTGTATGCTGGATATTAACAACTCTGAGGTTTCGAGATCGAATAAGTCTTTCCACTCAGGAACCATTCTTGATGCCTTCTGATAAGCCAAGCTGAAGTCTTTAGCCTGCTTGAGAGCTTCTCCCCAGTTTTTCCTTTCGATACTAAGGGAAGTCGCAGCAAATGTTTTGCTGATATGGCTCATTTGCACTATCCAATCGGAGGTTTTCCCACGTTCTACGTAGAACTTGTCCATGGATGAGGGTGGGGGTTGAATCACGAAGTCAGCTGAATGTGCAAAATAAGGAATGAGAAGTAAAATGAAACCTGCTGCTATTGAGGATTTTGGTTTCATTTTCTGAATTGGGATCTCTCTATATCAAGAGTTTTTAATTGGATTTAATTCGATAATAGGTATCTCCCAGTAGAAATGGGCTACCGCTTCGGACCACTCTGCATAACCTGTGGGCTTTGTCATCATCAAGATCTTTTAAAACCTGTTCAAATAAATCCTGATAGGAAATTTCTTGCCATGAAAAAAAATCTGCAGAT
>WAHY01000044.1 GCA_009873635.1 Nitrospinota bacterium | reverse complement strand
ATTATGGTTTTGGTTTTGCCCATTAGGATCTTGGTGTTGTCCATTATGGTTTTGGTTTTGCCCATTAGGATCTTGGTGTTGTCCATTATGGTTTTGGTTTTGCCCATTAGGATCTTGGTGTTGTCCACCATGTTGCTGATTATGGTGGTCCTCTCCTGCTTGTAGGAAACAATCAACTTTTTCTCTGGTATGTCCCATACTTTCTAAAAGCTGGTAGTTACCTTCGCCTAAAAAACAATTCCCAGCTTGGCAGTTGGCTTCATATTCAGCTGCTACTTGATCTAATACATTCTGAGGCGGATCAACGTGAGGTGATCCATCTGCCATTCCCATTGCTTCACAATGAGCCGTATGATCATCATTTCCGTTCGAAGGAGGCATGTTCGGGTCACTTGCATTCGCAGAACCTAAGGATAATAAAAACACAACAAATATTAGAAGAATAATCCTTATGGGAAATTTAATATATCTGATTTTCATACGCATCTCCTCAATTTAATTTTGTAAAATTTTTAACAATAAAAGATATCCTCTTTACCACTATATATAATTTCTAGATATAATCTTATAACAAAAAATACTAAATTAGGACCTATAAATATTTGAGATTTTTAGGGTTTAAGGAAAACCTTTGATAAACCGATACTAAACATCACGCCTTCATACTAATAAATTTTACGCATTCACCATTGCCATTAGCTCTTCGTTCCTCTATCTCACACAAGCACTATTTTATGAGATTCAACAAAAATATTTGGCTTATGAAAGGGTATTTAAATCTTATAGGCAGTGAATCTCAAGGTGATTTCCACCAGGGTCTTTAAAATGTAGATTCTCCTTTTTCCAAGATAAGCGGTCCACGAAATGGAACTTTATGCTCGATAAATTCTTCCATTATTTGAGGAAACTATTACCTGTTTATTCCAAAAGCGATATGAGTATAGCCATCTTCACTAAGGCGGGTGATGGAGTCATCAAACTCTATATCAGTTGATTCAAAAAAATGGATTTTAGTAAAGCCTATTTACAACATGGAGTGACTAATTTCACCTTGGTATCGACCTAAAACTTTAAAACTAAGAACATGGGTATAAAATGATTTAGCTCTTTCTAAATCACTAACATTCAATCCGAAATGATGGATACCGTCTAAATCCATATTTTTGAATCCATAGAACGAATTTGTTGTTTTGGATGTTATCTTATTCTACCTTAAATGTTATGGTCTTCTCAAAGACTCTAGCAAACTTTCTTGAACGTAAGACCCATGTTTGTAACCCTTCAGAGCATGTCACCAACGAGGTTAAGGAGTTGGCCAATCAAACTGCGCAAGCTACTGACGAAATAAGCAACAAGGTCCAGACCATTCAGTCGGATACGGGCGATGCTGTTCAGGCGATTGAAGAAATAAGCAATGTTATTAAGTAAGATTAAAGATATTTCTAATAATATTACCAGTGTTGTTGAAAAACAAAGCTCAACCACAAATGAAATGTCACGCAATGTTGCTAAAGCTGCAATAAGGAGTAGGCGAAATAGCTGAAAATATTACCGGGGTTGCTACACCGGCAACAGAAACCACTCAGGGCTCTAACTAAACTAAAGATGCGGCAGACGAGCTTTCAAAACTCGCCAGCGACTTACAAGGACTTGTTAGTAAGTTTAAATATTAACGATACAAGAATATTTACAAAAAGAGCCCATCCCATGTGGGCTGGGCTCTTTCGTTTGATTATATCAAATTGTTTTGGGGGCTCTGATAACTATATGATGGAAAGTCCTGCACATGGCCGGCATCTATAATCGAACAGATTAAACATGTTCGTCATGAAAAACCAAATAAAATCAAGGTTAAATTAGGGTGTTCGGATTCAGACTTGAGCAAGAGGCCAAAGATTCGAATCCATTCAAATTAACAATTATTCACCGCGGTGGCATCGGGTAATTCCTGAGCCGGTGAAAATTTCCCCTACAAATACAAAGGGTTTTGGTATAAAATTAAAACTTAATAAACATTTTTGTTGAAATCTATTGTTAACGCATTGATTTGGAGGAGTTATGACAAGGGTCACAACAATTTCAATATCCTTAACTATGTTTTTATTACTTTCAATTCTATCTATTGCAACTAGGGCACAGGCACAAAGTTGTGATGAGATAGCTAAATCAATGAAGCGTGAGGGTAGCGAAATTAATAAGATTCAAAAACGTATGATTAGGGCTATAGATATTGATTACGAAGAAACAACTGTATATTACAAGAAGAAAAAGAAGTTAGATAAAAATTTAAAACTTTTAGATAGATACAATCGCGGTCTCAATATTCTCGTGCTTAATCTAGAGCAGCAAGCGGTTAAAATGAAGGGGTTGCTCGAGAAGGTAAAAAAACAAAGCAATAATTGTGAAAAATTGGTCCGAAAAATATCAGACAAAACCAATACGGTTCAAGAAGTTCATGCCAAAATGTACGAATCATTAGGAAACAAAACAACTACTGAGCGCGAATTTAAGGACCTTATAAATAGCCTGAATTAGTGCGGAAAGCGGTTACCGCAATTTTGCACTGAGTGTATAAAGAAGCATGAAAGGACTTAACAGGGTGCTGTTAAGTCCTTTCTGGTTTTAAAAAAGTAAATTTATTTTTCAGGTTCCGCGTAGGCGGTTTTCATAATACGAGATAGTCACATTTGCATGCACAAAGTTTGTAAAACAAGTTGAAAAGAGTTTGCAGATGTCATCGCGAACGACCGAAGGGAGTGTGGCGATTCAGCTTCTTTCTAGATTTACCCTTGCAGGGCACGAAGCCTGATGAAAGGTTATCACGGCTACGTCGAGTGGGTTCCTCGCAAAGACGTTTCTACGAGTATTTTTTTAAAAATCCAAATAGCCTGTTGGCCCTGCGTGTAAACCACCTAGAGGTTTTCCACAAGTCAACAGCCGGTTTTGGCATTGAATATCCTGATTTAGAAAAGTTTTTACAATACTTGTAAATCCAAATGTAGCAAAGGTCATGTGATCCAAATTCCTGATACTTACAATTAATTATTGTTATTTATTTCCGCAACAAAATTGTTGTATTCAGAGTAAGTTCCAACCCAGCACCATAATAGACCATCTTCATCAACTTCAACCCCTAAAGCACGGTGTTTTTCACCAATCCGCATTGACCAGTATCGACCAACACGGATAATATTTTTTGATGGCTCATTTGTTTTTTCATTCATCGAAATAAATATTTTTTCTGCCAAACTTTGAACCTCACTTGGAAGGTTATCATAAAGTTTCCAAAAGCTCTTGAAATGTCCTCTCTTGAAATCTATAACCGATTTATTTGTAACCCAAAAAAATCTTCCGGACTTAACATCTTCTTTAAATTTCTTATCCCAAACTGTTTTCTCGTGGTCAATTCCACCCTTACCCATTATTCATCCCCCTAAATCGACCTTGCGATCATATTGTCTATCAACTTAATTTAACAACAATAAAATATTCTCTACTTTACAATCCTATCCATGTTACCGACTATATTGCTTTATCTGGTTTGCTGCCAAAAAAGAAGTTTGTAACACGAGCCATTAGATTCTCTTCCTCTTGTTGGATTGCATCATTTTTATCATCATCGCTTAATGATTCCATTTCCTTATTTTTCAAACGACGCTTTGCTACAGCTGAGGTCATTTTTTCCAGTATTTCAGGATTTGTTGTGGCCAGAGACATGATAGAATCCTTTGTCAACTCTACAATCAATGAGTCAATTGATGTTTTTACATTTGCAGAACGTTTCTCTCCTGTCAAAAGAGCCATTTCACCAAGAAAAGAACCTGGTGCCAACAAGGTTAAGTGTTTTTCTTCCTCCCCCATCTGTATACTTACATCCAACAATCCTTCGACTAAAACAAAGAGGCTTTCACCGTCATCTCCTTGTTTGATTAGAAATTCATTACTCTTTAATGATTTTAATTTAAAACTATTAGATAAAGATTCTAAAAGCTCGTCGGAAAAGTCATGAAACAACTCAATATTAGATAAAAGGTGCATTCTATCATCCTTATTTCTCCAACTCTTCTGGCTAGGCATCTTTTCATAAAAGATATCTTGTCTATCATACGATGGAGTTATTCCTGCGTAGGTAAGATGATGCATCACCTTGGCATTGATAGTATTTCTGGCTTTAGAGGGAGAAACTGATGTAGGGTCTAAATAATACCTGAGTTTATAAACGGCACCATCACTGTTAACTCCAGTTAAAATAGTTTTTGGACGGGGATTGGCTAATGGTCCTTTTGATCCAACAGAATCAAGTAATGCAGCATTGAAAATGGCTATTGCCCTTTCAGAGGGAACCGAGAAATCTAATGTATAATCTAGATCAAATCGAGCATTAACTTCGGGCATAGAGAAATTGGTAACAATTGTCGTAGTTATATAGCTATTAGGCACAATGACCAGGTTTCTATCTGTTGTCCATAGTCTTGTGGTTCTCCAAGTGGTCTCCTCGACTCTTCCAATCATGGTATCTCCAAACCGATTATGGCAATTAATAAAATCTCCTACCTTAAAAGGACGATCCATCTGAATAGCCAAACCAGAAAAAAGATCCAAAATCAGTCCTTGAACTGCAAACCCGAGAACAAAACCTAATCCACCAGCAGCTGCTATGAGGGTTGTGAGAGGTTCATGGAATACAAAATGAGCTACCAGAGATAAAGTTAGAATTAAAACAAAAATACCAGATAACTGAACCAGTAATACAGGGGGGTCATGATGGAGGATCTTTTTGACTAATGTGTTCCAGAAAAGCAGGGAAAGCATTCGATTGAAAAGCCAACCTCCTGCAAACCAATTCAGGACTTCTAGGAAACTCAGTAAGCCATTTTGAAACCATGCAGGAAAGACAAGACCTCCCCACAAACTTTCCACAAAAAGACACGTTGAGAAAAAGGCAATAGCCAGAACAGGTAAAAATGCGGCCTGAAAGATTTTTTTTCCCATGAAAATTGAACCAAGAAGAATTTAAGAACTGTTTGATTGCGTCAGAAAAATAACTACGAATTTAAATCCGTTATTGTAAACAAGAGCCGGATGACTGATTGCTTGCCCTTGATTTATCTTATTGATCGTCAAGGGTTTTTATAAGCGCCTAATCCTTTTGAATTATACTCTCAACTAAATTAAAGGATTCTTGTAGGGATTGTTCAAGTATTTCATAATAGTATTTTATCTGATGATAAGTGGTCGCAACATCCATATCTAAGAGGAAGTGGCGCTCTTTATCAATAACCGGCAACACCAACTTCGTCCCCTTTTTAAAAGTATTAAGGCTTCCCAGAATATGTTTGCTTTTGTTTAACTTTAATATTTCCCGAACTACTATAGCCTTTCTGATTTTTTTCATATCTTTTTCCTTGGCTATAAAAATTCGGTCAGGTACTATTTCTTTTTTTGTAACCTCTGTTAGTAAATCAATTTCGGATCTTGGTAAAACTCTAATAGATACATGAGGCTCTATAGATTTGCTTTTGGCTTTCTGTTCTGAGAACTTTAGCTCTAGACCATAGTCTTTCAAATATGTTATGGATTTTGACTGGGCTTCTTTCCAAGCTTTTTCGAGAAAAGCCACATCTTTGAATCCTCCATCGTCGGCGCGTTCTGTAAGAATAATTTTGTCTTGAGAAACTTCTTTTTCTAAATTACGTTTCCCTACAATATCGTAAATCATTCTCGCAACCAACGCATCGCCCCCGGGAAACTGTTCACCATTATAATCTCTTGCTATTGCTGTTCCAGCAAACTTAGAATCTTTGGACGCGCGAGTTAGAACATAATTCCTATACTGTTGAAACTTTTTAGATCGATAAATAAAGCCAAGATCAAACATATCTTCAGATCGAATTCTATAAGAATCACGAAATAACTCCATATTCATGTCATCAAACATGGCCGTATCTTTCGGGTTTTGAATGCCAATGTTTTTGTTATCATTGATGATGTGGGGAGTGATTACTACAATTACTTCTCTCTTCTCATTTGAGGCAGATGTAGCCCCAAACAGGTTTCCAATGAATGGAAGATCACCAAAAAAAGGTAACTTATTGGAATTATTTTCCTTATCTTTTGAGACCAGACCACCAATAATAATTGGAGTTTTGTTCGGCACAATAGCAAAAGTATGAACGCGTCTAGTTGATGATCCTGGTTTAGTGGAAATAATATCTCCGTTATCATTTACTGCATTACCATCATTATCAGATACTAACGCTTTTACTTGAACATCGATCTCCATCGCAACATCATTGTTTTCATCAGAAACTCTTGGCCTTATTTGTAACAAAATACCGGGGGTTACTTCTTGAAATGAGTAAGAAAAATTTGTTGTACTTTGATTAAAGGTGGATTGTTGTCTGATTGGATATTGTCTTTGCTCTGTGACTTCAATGATGGCAGGACGATTGTTTAAGGCGATAACGCTAGGTCGGGATAATACCTCCGCAGAACCTTTTGCAACTAATGCTTGAATTTCAAGAGATAGTATATCCGCTATGCTTCCAACACTTGCACCTTTTTGAATAATTCCTTTGAGCAATGTAGAAGAACTTGCCGCCGCAGCACTAGGAGTTAAAACTGTTGTTGCACCAGCTTCAAATGTCTCGCTAAATGTATTTGTACCCTGCGGCCCTATGCTTTTGTATAGTACACCTAGCTTATCGAACCCAGACTCATTAACTTCCAAAACCATACTCTCAATATATACTTGAACTGGCGCAGCATCTATTGTTTCGCGGATTGTTTTTATTATATTATTGAAACGTTCTTTTTTTTCTGGATGATAAAAAGCAACCAAACTCTCGTTTAGCCCATAGTCAACCGATGCCATATCTACAAAAGAAAACCTTGATCCTGTACGCATCCCAGCTGTTCCAGGTCCTTTCAAAACGTCACTCAATGAGTTAACAGGTATTACTTTAGGTTTATAAAAAATGGGAAGCTGTGAACATGTATAAGTTGTTTTAGGGACTTCTACATTTTTTGGGGGTGTAATGTATGTCGCCCTACCACGTTTATCAACTGTATAAGGCTTGGCTACTGGTGCCGTTGCTAAAATAGTTTCCATACCCATTACATTCAGGGAATTGACAACGCGGTCCATATTTGAGTAGGAGAGTTGAATTAACTCGCTCTTCAGATCAGCCAATAAAAACTCATTTTCCTTTCCTGTTTCTATATCCTTGCATGTGGGGATATTATTTTTTTCCTCCGGAAGAAAAAGTTCTTTTTGGGGCTCTATTAATGGTTTAGTTCCTTCCTGAAAAAGAGGTGATGATTGCCATTTTGCCTCTAAAGACTCTCTCTTTTCCTTGAACTGATCTACTTCTTTTTTAGGGGGAGGAATATTTTTGGGTATTGCACAACCAATAGTAATGGTTTGAATTATCAACAACAAACCATTAATTAATTTTGTCAATTTATTTTGCAATACTCTTAAGAAACCTGAAATAGAGTTATAAATAACTTATACATTTAGTTTGGCAATACTATGTGACAAATATAAACTTCAACCTCTGAATTATATAAAATAATAGTTTAGAGGCAAGACCAAAAAAAACAAGATCTTCTCCGAATTCTTGCGGAAAGCATTTTGAGTTAGAACTTTCAATCTAAAATGTAGTTTATTCAGTTTATATTTAATATTTCTAGAGAAGCTTTTTATTTTTTAAGTAATTGTATTTAATAGGGTTATATGCGATTGGGATTTGGAAAAATGGAAAAAATTGAAACATTAGTGGAGAGACTAGGTGAAAAGTTTATTTATTACCAATAAGAAGTTAGACTTAAAATATGTCTTTACTTAAACATACATTTTTTATGTATTTGTATAATAAGTATCGCTTTTTTTGTAGCAGACAAGACTTTGTCATTTGTAGTATTAGATCTATTAGTGTGATGAAACAAATCTACTACCGGGAAAGGAAAAAATATGTTTAAGAAATATAATAATCTTTACCAAGCTATTATTTTAATGTCTATTCTGATATTACCTATTAGCGGATTTGCCCAGATAAATAATAAAACCCCCAATAAGTTATCTACTAAAAGGCTTGGGAAAACCAATAACAAAGCTTCTATCAAAACCCCGAATATCAATAGAACCACAAAGCAAAAACAAATCAAAAAGACAACCAAACCGAATAAACAATTAACAAAAGCTACAGATCTTTCTAATAAGATTAAGGAATTAGAAAAAAAACTGGTGGCTAAAGACGCAGAGCTTTCAGAAACAACGAAAACCTTATTAGAAAAAGATTCGGAGATAAATAAGTTAAATGAGGATATAAGCTTTTTAATGGAATCTCTGGATGACCTAGATGCAGAATTGTATGTTCAGATAGATACATCTAGAAAGTATAAAGAATTAATTAAATGTTATAGAACTGCCTTATTTAACTGGCATGATATGAATAATCGAAAGGGGCTTACAGAAGAGGATCATTGGGCTATTAAAGTCGAGTTGCGGCGCTCTCTTTTTAGTTGCCCGCCTATTTAAATGGCGACTATAGTTTAATTGCCCTGCGTAAGATTTGCATGTACAGATCGGTCTCTCGGTTAAGATATTTTTACAGATTTTAAGCAGCTTCTTTTCCCTCCTCTGAGTTTTGAAAAACATATTGTTGATAAAGTGGCCTTCCATCCTCGAAGGTCTGCATAGGCGTCCTTTGAAATCCACGAGATCGGTTGACAGGTTTTGGTAGTATTGAACCTTTTCAACCGGAGACCGTGAGATGACACCAGAAGAACGGGATATTAGCCGAAAACTTAGAGTTTTAACCTACGCCAAGAAAATTAAAAACGTTTCCAAAACCTGCCGCTATTTTGGGATTTCAAGAACTACTTTCTACGAATGGAAACGGGCCTATGAGGAAAAAGGAGAACCGGGTCTGATCAATCGAAGTCCAGGGCCT
>WAHY01000043.1 GCA_009873635.1 Nitrospinota bacterium | reverse complement strand
TTATTCGCAGCTGGAAAGGCTATGATTTTTTCGTAGATTCCGTTCCCATTGTTTTAGAAAATTTTCCAGACTCAAAATTTGTCATTGTCGGCACAGGACCGGGATACGAATCCATTCTCAAACGTATTAAAGACCGCGGCCTTGAAAAATCAATATTCGCACTGGGACACCGGGAAGACATCCCGGAAATTATGGCAGCTTTAGATATTCATTGCGTAGCTTCTTTTGCCGTAGAAGGAACGACACAGGTAATCCCTCAAGCCTTTGCCATGAAAACTCCTGTTGTTGCTGCTCGCACCCCCTCAATCCCCCCTATCCTGGGAAATGGAGAATGGGGTATTTTAGTAGAACCTAAAAACTCACTAGACATGGCCGATGGAATTTTAAAACTTTTAAAAAACCCTGAGTTGGCACAGTCAATGACTGACAAGGCCTACACTTTTTGTAAAAATGAATTGAGCATTGATACAATGATGGAAAAAACTATTGCCGTTTATAATGAGGTCCTGAACGAGTCTCATCTTTAATTATTCGCTTTAACTACGATGAAAATAGCCATCATCAGGCAAAAATTTGTTCTTTACGGGGGTGCCGAGCAGTTTGTTCAAGGCTATGTGCATCAATTGGCCGAAGCAGGGCATGACATTCATATCTTTGCAACTCAATGGTCGCCTTCCAACCACCCCAATATTCACTTGCATCATGTTCCATCATATAAGCTTAATTCCTTTATAAGAACCCTGTCATTTGCCAGGTTTGCTGCAAAAGCCGTAAGTAAAGAACCCTTCGATATTATTCAGAGTCATGAAAAAACCTGGAAGCAGGATGTTTACCGCGTTGGTGATGGATGCCATAAGGAATGGCTTGAACAAAGAAAACGTCTTTTACCGGCTTTGAAAGGTTTCTTTCTCACCTTTAATCCGTTTCACAGATTGATTCTAAGTATCGAAAGAAACTTGTTCGAATCTGGTCAATGTAAAAAGTTTATCGCCATTTCAGAAATGGTAAAAAAAAATATTCTTAAACATTATAATTGTCCGCAGGAAAAAATTTCAGTGGTCTATAATGGTGTCGACTTAAAACGATTTCACCCGGACAATACAAATAAATTTAGAGGCTCTATTAGGAAACAACTAAATATTCCAGATAATAGAATTCTTATATTATTTATAGGCTCAGGCTTTGAAAGGAAAGGATTAAAGGGTCTTCTGAAAGCAACTCAATACCTACAATCAGAAGATTGGAACCTGCTAATAATGGGAAAAGGGAGATGGAACAAGTTCCTCAAGTTTGCTCCTGAAAACCTCAGAGATAAAATTATTTATAAGGAACCCGTACCTGAAATAGAAAAATATTATTCAGCGGCAGATATTTTTATCCTGCCTTCTATTTATGAACCATTTGGAAATGCAAATCTGGAAGCCTTGGCATCCGGGTTACCTGTCATCACTACTCGCCACTGTGGTGCATCAGATATCATACAACACGAGCAAAATGGCTTAATTGTAGAAAACCCTGAATCATCCAAAGAAGTTGCTGAGAAGATCAACACGCTTTTTGATCCCGCCTTGCGTAAATTTATAGGTAAAAATGCCAGAGCCCTGGCCGAACAGTATTCAGTTGATAAAAATACTCAGGCAATGCTGAGGCTCTATCAAGAAATCATTTCCACTTAAGCAAAGTATTCTTATCCATCAAAAAAATATTTACGCCGCAGAAGTAGATCTACCGTTAGAAAACGAATATTCTACGTCAAACTTCCTCTTTACCCAGCCAGGGACCTGTTTTCTTGCTGTTGCATTGAGGCTTTTATTCGTTTCTTCAGCCTGAAATTTTTTTTCCAATACGATTTACTGAGTTCATGGGCTGGAACAATTTTTTCAACTTTTCCTTGAGAATTCATAATCTTCACATCGTAGAACATGACATCTCTCCTGAAAGATCAATATTTTCGTTGATCCATATGAGTGCAATGTCGTTGCCAAAATGTTCCAACCTGAAAAAATCAACCTAACTTATACATAACAAAAGGATTGTACGGCTGATGTGGTGGGTAGGGAAAAAGCATTTATGACAAGAATAATTGACATAGCCGGTACTCAGGTAAAAAAACTTTACAAGCCTGAAAAGTCGTGCCAAATAAACTTTTGGAAAACTAGAGTGGCCAGGCCAACCTCTCACTTAAATTCTAGAGTGAGTACCGTCACAGAAAGGAGAGTTTCCAGTACGTCCGCAGTCACAAACAACATATCTTCGAGCTTCTTCTATGGTAAATTCTTTGGGAGATTTACCGGTATTTTTTGCACTGTGCGAACCATCACAATATGGTTTGTTTGCGGATTCCCCGCAGGTGCAGAAAAACTTTTTACCCGGGGTCTCATCTGTAAAAATCGGACTGTTCTCGTAGGGCATGAAATATCCTTTTTTTAATTGTTGGTAAAAAAGAAACGGTCTCAAACTTTCCAGAGGTTGTCAATGAGTTTTCAAGAATAAAGTTATTAAAAAGCTGACAGGTCTCCATGAAAATACTGGTCACAGTAGCCACAGGACTGGTTGGAAGAAATCTTCTCCCCCGGGAAAACTCTTTGCATAAATTCCTAAATCAAGCCTCGAACAAGTTTCCAATAGGCACTGAGCATAGGGCTTAATACATAGTCCATCAACGGATTCCTCATCCCTGTAACAGCAATCGAACCTTTGTAAAGTCTGGTTATTTCTTTATCGCTCACTTTCCGGAAAGATTTTATTTTCCTGCGTTTTCTGGCTATCTGAACAAATTGGCCAAGAATCTCAAAATAACTTTTAATCTTGAGTTTTAACCATCCATGAGTCAGGGCGTGAACAATTTGAGCCAACTCAACAAGAACCAACGCGGGTGAGATCAGGGCCAGGGTTTTGCACTCAAGATTTTTTAACAAAATATGAAGGCGGTTCTTTTCAGAGCGATAAAACTTATTCACCCCTTTATTAAAGTCGTAATGGTGATAGCAAACCGACTTGGGTGTCGCTACCAACATCCATCCGCCCAACCTTATTCTCCATGATAAATCATGGTCTTCATGATATAAAAACAAGTCTTCATCAAACCCGCCCACCTTCTCATACACTTCCCGACTAAACATGAATATACCGCCACAAGCTGTCTCAAGCAGCGACAAATCTTTTTTATCTTGCTCACCCACCAGATTCGGATAAGCCACGCCTGTATAATTTACCAAAACCCCAAACGAATTGATCAACATCCGGTCATCATGAGAAGAGCCCTGGGCATCCTTGTGATATAGAATTTTTGGAATTGCCGCGCCAATTTTCTTGTCCGATTCCAACAAGTCCACAAGCTGACCAATTGAGTCAGGCCTCATTTCCAAATCATTATTTAAAAAAAGAAAAAAATCACCGTTAGCTTTTTCGAGTGCCCGATTCACAGCCGAACCAAACCCAAGGTTCTCACCATTCTCCAATAAATGCACTGAGGGATATTGCTCCTTTACCATCGCCTGCGAACCATCCTCTGAACCATTATCGCTGACCCAGATTTCCAGATCTTCATATTCCTGTTTCAAGAGGGATTGAAGGCACCCAGAAAGAACGTCCTTGCCATTCCAGTTCACAATAATTGCAGAAACTTTTTTCATCTTGATAAGCCTGGGAGAGTCAAGCGGTGAAAGGAGAAAAACACTGTTAAACTTTAGAAGAAAGTTTTAGGATTGACCATGAATCACTCCAGGATTTTTTCATAAAAAGTATCGGGGTCTTCCGGATCAAATTTTTCATTGGCATACACCAGCAATACCATATCGCCTTCGCCAACATTCTTTATGGCATGAATGGTTCCCGGGTCTATCCTTATGGTCTTCAAGTCATTCACACCCATCATAATTTCACGGGACTCCCCAGTCTCCCGATCTTTAAGCAATAATTGACCCGTCCCGGTAGGAACACAAAACCATTCCACCTTTCTAGTATGATAATGGTTGCCTCGCACCTTTCCCGGATATGCAACCGATACATGCAGTTGACCGAACTCCCTACATCCCTCAGGCAGTTCACCCCCCAGCACTTCTATCAACCAACCTCTTTCATCTGATTTTTTATCCAGATCCTGTACGTCATAATGCTTCATATTTTCTTTCTCCCCAGGAAATAGGATAAAGTCTGCTCAATACCTTTGGACAAAGAAACTCGTGGCCGCCATCCATATTTCGCAGAAAATTTAGAAGAATCACAACTATAAGAAATTCCTGAACTCTCCTGATCCTTCACAAACTCTACCTTTGTGTTTTTATTGAGTTTTTCAATCTGTTTCACAATTTGCCTTAGAGAAACCAACCGTCCGGAACTAACGTTAAATATATTTCCTGAACCTGTTACAGGCTCAAACCCTGCAAGCATGAATGCTCGCACAACATCATCAATATACACAAAATCGCGGCACTGCTTCCCATCCCCATTTATAACCAAAGGCTTATTCATTATCGCCCTGTAGCACAATGTTGCAATAACTGAATTATAATTTGGTCTGCAACCTGGACCGTATACATTTGCAACCCTCAAAATCACAGAAGGAATTCCAGAATTTATTATCAGGTTTTCCGCAGAGAGCTTACTCACTCCATAAACTGTGTCGGGTTTAGCCTTCCCAGTTTCCCGGATGGGTGTTTTTCTATTCTTCAGAATATAAATCTGCGAGCTCGATGCGAATACAATTCGAGCAGAAGGCTTACCATGATTTAAAATACTTTCCAGTAATCGTGAAGTGCTGAGTATATTTCCGCTTAAAATCTCTTCATCGGTATCCCGGTTGACCCCGCCTAAATGAAAAATAATATCCGTATCTGCGACAAATCGCTTAAGGTTCTGTCTACTTGGAATCCCTTTCTTACGTTCAAGTGTAACCACTGCCCCTCTTCCCTTTAAGGCAGAAAGTAGATGCGTTCCAATAAAGCCTGTTGCCCCGGTCACACCAATACGCATAGATTCTCAATCATAGTTTTGAAAGTTGGAGTACTCACCTTGCAGGAATATATCATCAGGTTTTTGGAATCTGATATGAAGGGCGCATGAATCCTTAGCGATCCAAGTATACATTTTCCTGTTGAGCAAAACCATACTACCCTGTTTGAATTTGGCCTTCCTCTCTGATAATCTCTTTAAGTTTCGGATAACTCCTGATGGTATTATCTTCCCTACAGTTTATACGGCATTTTTCTTCTGGAGCTTAAGGTTTATGCGCCTTGTTATATTATATTTTACCTTGTTATGCTTATTATCACCATCTGCCAACGCACAGCAATCTCCTGGCCAGTTTAAACAGGCCTTGCCCGGTTACACTTATACTTTCCCTCGCGATGATTTTTCACACGACGATTTCCGCATCGAATGGTGGTATTACACAGGAAATTTGCAAGATGAGAATGAACGTGCCTTTGGCTATCAGCTCACCTTTTTTAGAATAGGGCTTGAGGGTTCCAAACCCATCAATAACGCATCTTCCTGGAAAATAGGCAATCTATACTTTGCCCACATGACCGTCTCAGACATTTATAACAAAAAGTTTCATTTCTTTGAACGTATCAACCGGAGTGGAGTGAAAAATGCCGGTGCCGCTTCTGACAAACTGCATGTATGGAATGAAAACTGGAGTTTGACCTCAAAAGGTATTAATCATCACCTGCGAGCTATTGAAAATGGAACAGGACTCGACCTGAAATTAACACCAGTAAAAAACCGGGTTCTGCATGGCAAAGAAGGAATTAGCACAAAAGGCAGTGGTGCTGGAAACGCATCACATTATTTTTCTTTTAGCCGTATGAAAACTCATGGACAGGTTTTTCTGAAAGGAGAAAAAATTCCTGTCAAAGGAACAAGTTGGATGGACCACGAGTTCTCCAGCAACCAACTGAACGAAAACCTGGTGGGTTGGGACTGGTTTTCTATAAAGCTCGATAATAATACTGAAATCATGCTTTACCAGTTACGAGATAAAAATGGCAGCAAGGACCCCCATTCCAGCGGAACCACCATATCGGCCGATGGTATTTCTCAACACATACTCCATAACGAGTTCTCAATCTCACCTAAAAAGTTCTGGTCCAGTCCACATACTAATGCCACCTATCCAGCAAGTTGGGAACTTACCATTCCAGGAGGAGTCTTAAACATAACCCCTGACTTTCCGGATCAGGAACTTTATGACCTTCGCTCGATCTCAGGTTCCTACTGGGAAGGAAGCGTATCCATAAAAGGAAACCTTGAAGGGAAAACCGTAAAAGGAAAAGGCTATGTTGAACTTGTGGGCTATGAAAAAGCGCTCAAGCAAGGTGATGCTTTGAGGGAATGAATAAACCTTTTCAACAAACTCCTATACTTCTTAAAAAGTAAAATTCACCATCCCCTACATACCTTCATAAAGTCTATGTTATTCTTCCCCAATGACTTTCGATATTGAAAAAATGAACAAACTTCCTCAAGGGGAACGTTTTTTCGATGTGAACGAAATCTGGTACTTCATGAACCGTTGGGTCGTTCAACTGCTATACCCCACACCGGTGACACCAAACCAGATCACTTTTATTTCCCTGGTTTTTGGCCTGGCATCAGCTGGGTTTTATATCTCAGAAATCCCCAACTCTCTGGTGTGGGGCGCGATATTTCTTTATGGAAAAGTGTTTTTCGATAATGTCGACGGTAATCTGGCCAGAGTGAGAGGAACATCATCCCGGTTTGGCAGGTTTCTTGACTCGCTTACCGATTTCATCGTCACAGTCCTTGTTTATATTGCTGCAACCTTTTACCTGGTTCGAACAACAGCGACAACGGACTACTGGATTCTAGGGTTGTTGGCAATGCTTTCCTGCTTTATGCAAAGCACCTTTTTTGTTTTCTATCTCGTCAACTACACCTCACGAGTAGGTTCCTACGAAAAAAACAGGGTGGATGAAACCATAACTGAAGAAGATAAACAGATGGCGGAAGAAGGCCAAACAGACATCTGGGATTTGAGACTACAAACCTTCTTTGTCTGGGTGTATGGTTGGCAGGATAAAGCAGTGGAACAACTGGACGCTTTCTGTAGAAGAATCGCTCGGATTCCTGATACGGATGAGGCCTGGTATAAGGATCGCAATTTTCTAGCCTGGATCAGTCCCTTATGCTTATGCACCAATAACGTAATACTGGTGATTTTTTCTCTTCTCGGTCAACTGGAGTTATTCATGATCCTGCTGGTTTCATTCATGAACCTGTACGCTTTGGGGCTCCTGGGCTGGAAAGTCATTAGCAATAGAAACAGGAATCAACAATCCTTGAAGCCGAGATAACTCGTTATCCGGTTAGATCAAGTTAATGCTGACTGGCCTTACGCCCAGTGGTTAGCAGAGGCCGCAGATGTGGCAGATAGCCGTATCACAGACAGGTGTGTGGGCCGCCTGCAAACCACGTTGATAATCTTCCCAAAGAAAATCTTCGCGATAGCCATGATCAACAATATCCCAGGGAAGGTAGTCATCCTTTTCATATTGCCGGTATACATATTGATCAACGCAATGTTCCTTTAACGCTTTCTTGGCATCATGGCCGTTATTCTGGTAGGTCTTGAAAAATGCCTGCGTACTCCGATCACCCCTCGACAAATAAGTTTGCAGATAAGCCTCGTTGGGAGAACCAAAGCTCATTTTAAGATGTGGTAATTTGGATAAAGCCTTTCTCACCCTGGCAAATTTTTTCTTTAAACTCTTTACAGATTCCATCGGGTGCCATTGAAATGGTGTCCCAGGTTTGGGCACCAATGGACTCAGCCCAATGGTCAACCTGCCAATTCGGCCAAGCTTGCTGCATTCCTCGACATAACCCTCTTGAACTCTCTCGACCAGTCGAATGAACTGATCTATGTCTTCATCAGTTTCAAGTGGTAAACCGATTATGGAATATATTTTTAAATGCAAAACACCTTTACGGGTCAGGAATCTGCATTTTTCAACGATGAAGTCATCGCTGGCAGACTTATTGATGACGTCTCGCATTCTTTCGGATGGCCCATCCACAGCGACTGTTAAAGTTTTTTGTCCACTTTGCAGAATCAGGTCAACCAACTCATCAGTGAGCGTTTCCATCCTCAATGATGAGAAAGAAAGTTTTTTCCCCTGCCCGGTTATTTTTCGCGCCAAATTCGTTAACTCAGGATGATCCGTTACCGAAGGGCCAACCAGACCAACTGTTTGAGCGGACTTTCCGATGTTGTTAAGCAGGTTTTCCATCTCGTTATAAGTTTTTTCCAGATCAGGGAGACGTGGAGGACGATATATAAATCCAGCAGTGCAAAACCGGCAGGCCCAAATGCAGCCTCTTGTGACCTCCATCAGCGCCATATCCTTAAAGGTGGAGTCTTCATCATGCAGCACCGAGTGTGTACAAAGAGACTGTTCCTGCATCACCCAATGCCGCATCACACGCTGCGGGGCGTCTTCTATAGGTGAAATTCCAACCTGAAGGTTTTGTTCTATTTCCGGACGATACCTCTCAGGTAAATAAACTCCGGGTATTAAAACAGCCTGCTTGAAAAACTGATTCCTGTCCTCATTTTTGCACAACAATGTGAAAAATCTTTCTGCCAGGCCCTCACCTTCTCCAATGAACAGAACATCCATGCACTCAGCCAGCGGTTCAGGATTTATGAAGATTGCCGATCCCCCGGCTGCGATCATCGGATAAGATTCGTCCCTTTCCGCCCGGTCCAATGGAATTCCAAAGTATTTCAGGGCCAATACCGCGTTTAAATAATCTGGCTCAAAAGAAATAGAAAAGGCAATGACATCAAATTCAAGCGGGTGAATTTTTGATTCCATGGAACACAACTCTTCCTTCTTCAAAGATTGGACTTCCGGTTTCCAGCCAATGGGCATGGCAAAACGATCGCACATTACACCCTCTACCTGGTTCAACAGAGAATAAACCTGTTGAAAACCCAGATTGGCCATCGCAACATCCCGCGTGTTTGGGTAAACAAGAAGTACCCGCAAATCCCGTTGCGAAACGGTCGAGCCCACAGTAGTTCCAGATAAAGAAG
>WAHY01000042.1 GCA_009873635.1 Nitrospinota bacterium | reverse complement strand
GAAAACGTTAAAATTGCTACCCCATACGCTACCCAAAGCAACAAATGGGCTACAGCCTAAACTGTAACCCATTGTAAAATATGGAGCCAGCGGGCGGAATTGAACCGCCGACCTACTGATTACGAATTTGTAAGTTACTACCTTCTTGACATCTTCCCAAACATTCCTTATCATTCATATATAAGATTTTAGCCCTATTTAAAGGGTTATATAGAGGTTCCCTCTAAACTCTTATTTCATCCTAAGTTTTCTCCAACTGGTGGGACAGGGGTGGGACAAATTTAGAAAAACCTTAAATCCACGCTGAAGTGTTTATATGGCAAACTGGAAGAGTAGTCGGCATAGCGGTGTACGATACAGGGAGCATCCTAATGAGAAGTTTCGGGGTCGCCCAAAAAAATATTTCGTTATCCGTTACAAAAGACATGGACGGTTGGCCGAAGAAGCCATCGGTTGGGAATCAACAGAAGTCAACGCCCATAAGTGTGCAAATATTCGCAATCAAATTCTGTCTAACATCAAGACAGGTCAGGGCTATCAATCGTTAAAGGAAAAACGGGGACAAGAGGAAAAAAGAAGAACAGCTGAAAAGTCTAAAGCGGTGACATTAGAGCAAGCCTTTAAAGATTTTCTGGAAACACGGGATTTAAAACCTCAGACTTCTCGTGAGTACCACCGATCTATGAGGGTTGCCTTTTTTGATTGGGCTGACCGACGTTTGGTAGATATTACCCGTGATATGGTTGCCCAAAAACACTCTAGCCTAAAGAAGGATGCCGAGGTTAACTATATCCGCAAATACAAAGAAAAAGGAAACACTCCCACTGATGATGAGATAAAAAAACGGGGGGGATCGCAAGCCAACTTACATATGCGGTTTCTACGTTCGCTTCTTAATTTCTCTGCAGGTTATTATGAAGATGCTGAAGGAGGCCCTCTCATTAAGTACAACCCTGTTCAACGGTTATCCCAAACAAAAGCATGGTACAGGGTTCCAAGAAGACAAACCATTATCAAACCTCATGAGCTTCCAGATTGGTTTAAGGCACTGACAACGGTAGAAAATGAAACGATAAAGGACTACATTCTGTTTTTATTGTTAACAGGTTCACGTCGTGAAGAAGGTATGACTTTAGAGGTGGAACAAGTTGACCTAAAGCAACGATCCTATACCTTGCTTGATCCTAAAAACAGGCAACCCCTCACCCTGCCATTGCCTGATTATTTATTCTGCATTATCAAAGAACGAGTAAAAAATTCCAATGGAGACAAGTATATATTCTCAGGCACGGGTAAGGATGGTCATTTGGTAGAACCAAAACAACAGATTAAGAATATAATTAAAAAATCTGGAGTGACCTTTACCCTTCATGATCTAAGAAGACATTTCATAACCGTAGCGGACAGTTTGGATTTATCCGTATTCGCTATTAAACGATTGGTCAATCATTCCATTGGAGGAGATGTTACCTCAGGCTATGTGGTGACCGACGTAGAACGGTTGCGTGGGCCAATGCAAAAGATTGAAGACAAGATTCTTGCAATAGCTGGTGTAAAAGAAAAAGGCAAAGTTATTCCTCTCAAACGTCAAGGCTAGGGTCGCTCCCGAATACTGGGTCACCTTCACCCAGTTGCCTTGATATTTCACTACATGAAGGCGTTCTGAAGGAAACGCTATGGATTACGATAAATATTCGGATAAATTACTTGCCCAACAAAAAAACCTACCCACAGATACAATCTTCAAAATATTAATAGGATATTCTTGGCGTGAACTAGCAAAAGCGGAAATTGCAAACAACAACCTTAAAGGGGTGAGTTCTGGTTCGTTGCCAGACGGTTATATATCTACCTTAGAAACTAGAGTCGCTGGCAGGGCATATTCACTATTGTGCAGATGGATTGGGATAAAGTTTCATAACGACCCATCTGGATTAAATATTGGACAGTCGCATAATACTGAAGATTTTTTTAATTGGTTAACTGAAGATAAAATTTTAGAAAAGTTAGAAATCCAGATCGCAGGACACAAAACACCCAAAAGGGCTTTAGAATTTATTGGCTATTTAAACTTAAGTGAGGTTAAAGAACAAGATTCGGTCAAAAAAATAGAAAAAACCAAGAATAATATTCTCCATGCTCCAGATGGGACAAAGTGGAAAGACATTAAGATAGGAATTAATGACAAAGCCCAGATAGTGATTTTTATAAAGAAGAAACCATTTGATTTTAGTTTAGAAAAATGGAAAACAGTTATGACATCAAAGACATCCCGTGATTTCCTTTTCCCTATAATTCATTCAAGTGGAGTTTTTGACGAAGAAAAATTTGAAGATAAACAAAGAACTAATTACAGACAATACCTTTCTAAACTACGAAATGACCTAAAAGATTTGTTTAATATTAATGAAGACCCTTTTAAGAGAAACAGACCCAGTGGTCATCAAACTTTATTTTCCTGCCACAGTGAGCTTATGTCATCCAACGAATCTTCTGACCTCTTGCCAGAAGACAACACCCCTAAGGGAACAAAAAAACAAACTGACCCCTATCTGTAAATCAATGGGTTACGGTTTAGGCCGTAGCCCATTTTTTGTTTGGGGTGGCAAATGAAGGGCAAATCGCCCCACTATTCCCATTTTCCCTCGTCCTGTAATACAATAAGGCCATTCCTATTCCTTTGGATTCTGCAATGAACGAAGAAGTTAATTTCTGTAGTCAATGTGGAGCGAAAGTAAGCTCAGAAGGAAAGTTTTGTTCAAATTGTGGACATGATTTGCAAAACAGTTCTACTCAAACTCCATTGGACAAGACTATAAAAGTAGAAGTAACCAATGCGACAGTAGAAAAGGGGTTTAATGCAATAGAAAAGGGAGTTAAAGCGACGCCATCAATAATAAAACGTGTTTGGCGTTTTTTGAAAATCTTTTTTAAAATCTTATTGATAGTCCTGACGGTGATATTGATAGGGTCAATGGTAATTGATTATGGCTAGTATCGTTTATGGGGCGTAATCCTAAAATAGCAATGGGGGCAAATATAAAAGCATACGGTGGAAGGATACTTTTAGGTTTTAAATCTTTTGGAATCTAAAAATTCACTGGTATATAGTCCTTTTCCTACCACAATTAAAAACGATTGTGAATAACTATTGAATTTATTGTCAATTAAAGACTTATTTGTCCTTTTCGTATTCTAACTACCTTAAAAATTACAATTTAGCACCTGATTAAAACTTAAACAACTCACCTCACAAGTCCATTTTTAGGGGGGGGGGGAAGAAATTGGGTAGTTATTAACAAGTTTTCCACAGCAAATGTAAGTAACTTTTTTGTCAATAAAAATATTTATGATTTCGGGTTTCTCCAGTCCCTGTCTACAAACTTTCTTGTTTTTATTTGATGAAGCAACAGTAAATAGAAACGGGTGTGGTGCGAATATATCGGTTTTACACGGGTGATAGTTTTTCGGTTTCTAATAATTAAATTTTTTAAGAATATATTTTGGGTTCAAAAGATTTATATTATCCTTCCCCAAAATAATCAATCTTAAGTTTCTGTTTTTTCTTTAAAACTTCTTGTTTCATCTTTCTAATTGCTGGATTAAGTGAGTCAGATGTTTCTAACTTCTTAACTGCTTTCTTCTTAACCAACTTCTTCTTGACTGCCTTTTTCTTGACTGTTTTCTTTTTCATTCAATCACCTTAGATTTTTGGGATGCGTGGATTATATCAGAAAAGTGAAAAAAAGTAGGAATGTGCGTGATTCACTCCTTCGCCTGAGCCTCCTGTTCATCTATCTCCTGCAGTAATTCAACAAGACTGTATCCAGCATTCACATCAGCATGAATCTCTCTTGGCATTAACCGTGCCAGCATTCTATAAAACTCGGTCTGATTACATCTTGCCCATTCAATCAAGTTATCCACTCCACCTATCTCCTCAAAGGCTTCTATGAATGCTGCTTTCAGAGTTGTGAACTTGTTCTTTGAACCTACTGGCCGACCATTTGGATTGCCAGATATCCCTTGGTTTATGCATATGAACCTAAAATAATACTTATAAGTGATAGTTTTTTTATTGTTATGTTTGTCTTTTGATAAACTAACTAGTGATTAGTACATGATAGTCTTAAAAATTAATAATGGCCGTAATAGAAAAGTTTGGAAAACAACATTAAAAAAAATTGTTATAAACCCCCGTATTTTCCTTTTGAAGATCCCTCCTTTTTTTTATCCATGGGATTACAAAAAGTTCCTGACTCTGAGTGGTTTGAAGTTTTTGATTTAAAGGAACGTGCGCTGCAATTGGTAGAAAAAAGGAAATTGCTAGCTAGAATTCCTGAAGATATTTTTATGGCCGATACTTCTGCCCTTAGTGCATCTAAAGTTGTTCTAGATTTGATGATTAATAACTTAACAAAATATAAACCTGATTTGTATGCGCTTAAAAATAAGATCATTAAACTTAAATCTCATGAAAATTATTCAGGAGAGGAATTTTCAACGGACCTAATTGTAAGTAAGTTGCATCCATTGGATATAGCAGCAAGATTGGTTCAGGAGGATCTTATAATAATGTTGCCTCCAAATAAGGAGCAAAAGGGATGGTGGTTGGCGGCAGGCAGTTTAGCGTTTCCTTCACGTTGGAATTTAAGAGATAAGTTCAGAAAGACTATGGATACTATTCATTCTCCTGTACCCTTCTATAAGGATAAGCTCAAGATTCCTACCAATAAATTTTTTGATCAGATGCCAAATCATGGAATATTTTCGCGTCGTAACTGGTCAATACACGACAGTCCATCTTTACGGCAGGATGGAATAACGTCCATGCTTGACAAGACTAAGATTAATTCAAGTAATGCAGGTGAGCATCTTTGGTTAAGAGTTGAGCGACAAACGCTGAGGAAGCTAAAATCGACAGAAGCTATTTTATTTACAATTCGTATTCATATAAGATCTTTGAAAGAAATTGTTAAATATGAAGGAGTTGCAAAAAAACTCAACAAAGCACTCTCTGCTCTTCCATCCGAAATGCTTTCTTATAAACAAGCTAATATCTTTTTTGGGCCTTTGCAAGAATACCTGAGCCGGTTTTGAACTGCTACCAGCAAATAAACGTTTAGTCGACTGCAAAAGTATAGCTAGAAAGTTATTTAAAAAATCTTTAAAAAATGAATCAAAATAAAAACAAGATAAGAATTGTAATAGTAATTATCTTTTTAATTTTGGTTGGTTTTCCTTTAAAGATTTTAGCCCATCAACCCAGACTAGTCGAGATAGAAAAAATTAATGTTACTGAACCAGAAATATCGAAGGCTTATTATGGCAATCTTTCAGGAAAACCACACATTTATACAATCAGCACAAGTTCACCAATTGACTTATATGTAAATATTTTGGTTCCTTTTATAGAAGGGCCAGAAAAAAATGTGACAGTCAAAATCTTTAAGGGTGAACAACCTATGGAAATACTTAACCCGAAAACAAATGACTGGAAGAAATTCTTTGAGCCATTTGGCCAAAGCATGTATTGGAAGGGACCTGAGTTTAAAGTTCGTGCTGACGCTGGAAATTATAAAATCCATGTACAAAGCACAGAAAAGAGTATGAGATATGTCTTGGCTACCGGAGAAATTGAAGCCTTTGATGGAACAGAGAGTTTAAGAGCAATTTTACTTATTCCTGAATTAAAGAAAAATTTTTTTGAAGAGTCACCTTTTAGTTTTATACTCTCTCCGCTTGGTTGGGGGTATATATTACTCTTACAAATCTTAGTAATATTAATTGGATTCGTTATATCAAAGATATTAAATATTAGTCGAGTCAAATTTCAAATGAAATACTTTCAGTTCTCGGTTAAGAATATTATGATTTGTGGTGTATTTTTTTGGGCGACCATTCTTTTCTTCGCTATCCAAACTTCATGGCACCCTTTATTAATTATGATGTCCGGCCTTTCTCTTTTTATAGCCCTAATTAGTAGGAGAAATCTTTCTTGAGAGTATTACCCAGCTTTATACCTTTTGAAGCATGAATACCGATGGAGGAATATCACATGAGCAAGGTGCTACTGTTAGACGCATCGGGCAATACGTTAAACTGCCCTGCGTAAGATTTGCTTGTACAGTCGGTCTCTCGGTTGAGATATTTTAACAGATTTTAAGCGGCTGTTTTTCCCTCCTCTGAGTTTTCAAAAACATATTGTTGATAAACTGGCCTTCCATCGTTGAAGGTCTGCATGGGTGTCCTGCCCTGACAATGCTTTCCCTGATTGGTTCTGTCATTATTATAATATTGCATGAAGCTGTCCAGGTCGGATTGGATCTCTTCAATGGATTTGTAAAGCTTCTTCCTGAAAGCAACCTTGTAGAACTCATTCTGGATCGTCTGGTTGAGCCGCTCCGTTGATCCATTGGTCTGCGGGTGCCGTACCTTCGTTCTCGAATGTTCGATTCCGCTCAGATGAAGGAAGAGTTGGTAAGGGTGAGTTTCTGTTCGTCCACAGTACTCAGTGCCTCGATCTGTTAAAATGCGGAGCAAGGCCATATTTTGAGCATCGAAAAACGGAAGGACTTTGTTATTGAGAAAATCGGCGGCAACCAAGGCAGTTTTGTCTGAATACACTTTGGCAAAGCCAACATTAGAATGGGTATCAATGGCTGTTTGCTGGTAAATTTTGCCAACGCCCTTGATGTAGCCAACATAGTAGGTATCCTGACCGAGAAGAAAACCCGGATGAGGTGTTTCAATCTCGCCATGGGCTTCTTTTTCCTCCTTGGCCTGCTCCAGGGCCTGAACCTGAGATTCGGTGAGAATGCTCTCGTTTTCAGCAGCCCATTTCTCTAAACGCTTTAACCGAAGGCTGGCGATTTGCAGGTTGTGCCTCAGCCAGATACTGCGGATACCTCCATCGCTGATCTGGATACCCTGTTTCTTGAGTTCATTCGCCACTCGTTTCTGGCCCTGAGTAGGAAACTCTAACGAATAATCCAGCACCTTCTGTTCGATTTCGGGAGACACCCGGTTAGCAAATCGTGGGGCCTTACGGGACTTTTCGAGGAGTCCCTCCAGGCCTTCCTCCTCAATGGCAGATTTGATGTCGTAATGATGCTGGCGGGATACGCCTAACTTCCGGCAGGCTTCCGAGATATTGCCCAGCGTTTCACCCAACTCTAGAATATTAAGCTTTCTTCTGATAACGTATTGGTTCTGAGTCATTGGTTTCTCCTTTAAGTTAAATAAGTTTAGGCAACTTATCTTAACCGAGAAACCATGACTCTTCTTCTCGAAAAGTCTCTATCTGTAAATGCTTTTCGTTACTAGGCCATATTATTGATTATCAATATTTTATATTGAGCGGCATGGCTTATCTTGAAAGTTTTCGGATTTCTAAAGATAACAAAACCCTTATTCTGGCAGAACAGGATTTTATTGAAACTGTCCGCAGAAACCCAAATGATATGGGCGCTCAATTGAAATTAGCTGATACAAAGAACCTTTTGAAGAAATATAATGAAGCAAAAATGATATATAAAAAGGTAACAAGGGATACGAGATACAGGAACAGAGCTTTGAACGGTTACCTAAGCGTTTAAAAAAAACAGAGAAATGAAAAACTCTAAGCTATATATGAAAATGTTACAATAAAATTATGCGAATAAAATGTGCAATGACAATATTATCTATATTCTGGATGGTAAACTTTGCCTGGGCGCAAAAGTTAAATCGTGACTTGTTCAAACCCTCAACTTTGGTCAGTAGTGAAATTGCCCGCAAGCAACTCCAGAAGATATACTTAAACTCTGACAAACGACGTACTTTCCACTGCGGGTGTGTGTTTGATAAGTTAAAACAGGTTAATGAAAATATATGCGTCAATGGATCGAAATCTAGCAAACAGAAACCAAAAAAACTTGCTTGGAAATCCCTGATGCCGCCACGTATCTTTGCTGGATCCCTGAAGTGCTGGGAAAAAACTTCGTGTGCAAGATCAGATGGAAAAATGGTCAAGGGACGCCAGTGTTGTTCCGAAGTTTCACCGAAGTTTAAAACCAGGGAGTCCGATATGCATAATATTTTTCCCATGATTAACGGGACTGCATTTTCTTCTGAAACGGAAAATTTTTCGGGTATGTGGGAATACAGTTATTGCGAGAAGAAAAGCGGGCTCAGAAAAGAAATTCGTGGAGATGCTTCCAGGGCTTATCTATATATGTCGTTTCAATATAAAATTCCTTTGGACGATGGTCTGGAAGATACATTAAGAAATTGGCACTTTGAAGATCCCCCAGATGCCTGGGAAGAAAAGCGAAATGACATGATAGAAATTATTCAGGGTAACCGTAATCCATTCATAGACAAACCGGAACTTGTAGAAAGAGTTAAAAACTTTTGATCATTTGTGAAATATGGCAATCTATCCAGTAGTATAGTCTGTCTCTTAAAACTCATTGGTGTGGCTTCACTCCAGGTGGAAACAATGTATCCTCATCGGTCCAGGTAAACTTGATTTGCGAATTTTTGACATTTGTATTTCTCAAATTGGCTCCATGAAGGTAAGCCCCATCCATACGTGTATTGCTCAGGTCAGCATTCTCGAGATTGGCCCACATCAAATCCGTTTCTTCAAAGTTTGCGTTTTTCATGCATGATCCTTCCAGTTGGGCATCCTGCAGGTTTGCCCCACGAAGATCAGCATTTTCAAAGCTGGCTTCTCGAAGATCAGCACCCTGTAAATTTGCCTCCACCAATACAGCATTTTTAAAATTTCCTTGGCGTAAGTTTTCTCCGCTCAGATCAGCGAATATTCCTTTATTGCCTTTCGACTCAAACCATTCCTTATGACTGAGTAGAATCTGAGGGAGAATGGCCGTCAGACTGTTTTGTTTCATAAAAGTATTTTTCAAGCTTTATGGTTTAGCTCATTGGTCCATGTAATACGCATATGTTAAGCTTAACACAACATAAAGAAGTTTTGTTTTTCCTCCTTTTAATAAGGGCAAAGCTATTTAAATGAAAAATAGGGGAATCGTTCTTGTAGATGTTTCAGGAAAAGGTGTTTCGGCCGCTTTATATATGGCGCGTTTGATGAGTGATATAAGACATGTCACTGATTAACCCAGATCCTGTGGTGAATCTTCAAGATGAACAATTTGGTGTAGAACGAATACTGGCCTACCCCCAAAAACTGATCCAGATTTAATGTTAGGATTTGGGTCAAAAACCTGTTGATTAGGGGGGGGGTAAGATGGCCAGGAAAAGATATTCATCTGAACAGATTATAGGTTATTTGCGAGAAGCAGAGGTATTACAGGCTAAAGGAAGTACGATTGGTCAAGTGTGCAAAAAGATAGGAGTAACGGAGCAAACCTATTACCGCTGGCGTAAAGAGTACGGTAGTTTGAGCGTTGATCAAGCCAAACGGTTGAAGGAAGTTGAGAAAGAAAATACCCGTCTGAGAAAGCTGGTGGCTGATTTGTCATTGGACAAAGCGATTCTAAAGGAAGTAGCTGAGGGAAAGTATTAAGCCCGACAAAGAAGCGTCGAGCGGTATTTCGTGTGATGGAACAATTCAATGTTTCTGAGCGAAGGATTTGTCGGGTATCAGACTAAGGCCTCAGTTTAAGGATCATGTATGGAGTTATGATTTTGTAGCAACGAGAACGGAGGATGGACGACCTTTACGGATTTTAACGTTGATTGATGAGCATACA
>WAHY01000041.1:7565-12546 GCA_009873635.1 Nitrospinota bacterium | reverse complement strand
GCACTGACGCACTGATATTCGGCAACTTGATTATGTTCGCATCCGGCTTCAATACCATTTCACCCAGAAGAGAAAGATCGTCCGGTTGTTGCTGGTCGGGTTTCAATCGGTCAGGAAACTGCGAAATGATTCTTCCTGCAAGCGATATATCCATCGTCCCAACCTCTACTCCCGCTACTCCCGTAAACGCCTGGATGATGGGTAGAAAGGATCCGCTCGCTAACTCAGGCGCTTCATCAACTTTTGTGTATACTATATCTGGCTTCTCTGACATGGTTATTTACCCCAAAAATAAATTACTTAAATAATTAACAATTGAACTAAATTTTATCGTTTAACGACCGGCCTGTTATATCCACTCTTTTAAAAATACTTCAAGCCTTCGAAAGGCATAAATAAATATGCTTTAATGAAAGCTAATATCATCTAATCTCAAATGGCAGATACTACAGGTAAGCGCAACATTAATTGTTTGTTAGAAGAACGTGTAAGCTAAATTATTACCCACTTCTTGTCAAGCAATTTTGGCAAGGCATTTCCCTGAAAAAATACCGGGAAATGTTGAAAAACAAATATTAACTTATCTATCCTAAAAGAAGTTTTCATAATACAGCGATAAATTAAGAAAGTTTTAAATCTGATATAATTGTTTTATTCTTCAACAAAACAATCTCCCATTTATTTTTCTGTATGGACAATTCTAAAAACAGTTACCGACTGGCTATAGATTTCAGCCAGGTACAGAATATTCCTGCCGACCCGAGGAAGAGACTGCCCTATTTCCAAACTTTTAAAAAATTATTACAAGACGAAAAAGAAAAGATTAAAAGCTGGCATCGTGCGGGAGCTGGCGGACGCGAAATCATTCAGGCGCATACCAGTCTGGTCGATGAGGTCATCCGGCATGTTCTTCTTTCCATGACACAACTGGAGGCTTATTCCGGCAGCAAGGTGTTGGAGGATTTTTCTTTAATCGCTGTGGGAGGTTATGGCAGGGGAGAACTGAATCCACTTTCAGATATTGATTTGTTATTTCTTCTTTCAGGCAACCCCAAATCTCTCACAGAAACATTCATTCAGGACGCGCTTTCAGTGATATGGGGGTTTGGCATGGAAATCGGACACAGTTCCCGCACAATTAAAGAATGTGTAACACTCGCCCAGGATGATTTGACCATCAAAACCTCCATGATCGAAACCAGGTTTCTCATTGGCAATCAAACCACTTATGATAAATTTTACAACACCATTCAGAAAAATGTTCTGCGAAAGCATGTTAAGCAGTTTCTAAACACCAAACTTAAAGAACAATACACCCACTACGGACAAGGCGACAGTGTAGTGAGCCACCCTGAGCCCGATATCAAAAATGGGCCTGGTGGATTGCGCGATTACCACAGTGCCTTATGGGCCACTGCCGTACGTTATGGGTGCAACTCACTGCGGGAAATAAATGAAACACACGTGCTTTCAAATGAAGAAATTGAGTCGCTCTATCATTCTGTTGACTTCTCACTCCGGGTTCGTAATGAACTGCATTATCTGACCGGACTAAAAAGTGATGTCCTGACTTTTGATATCCAGAAACAACTGGCAAACAATCTGGGATACAAAATTTCCTCCCAGGGTCAACCCGTTGAAGAATTCATGCGGGATTACTACCTGCACGCCACTAATATTTATACTTTTTCTCAAAACCTTTTCGAGCATTGCCGGCAACCTAAAAGATCATTTAAAAAAGTAATCTCCTCATTGACTAAAAAGTCAGTGGGTCATGGATTTCACATTTCAGAGTCTTCCCTGATTTATGAAGGTGACGCAAAAGAGAATTTCAAAAAGGATAAATCGCTGTTATTAAAAGCATTAGAGCTTTGCAAACAACATCAGGTTCTACCTGATTACAAGCTGCAACGGAACATGCGATTGAGCAAAAATCTTATAAACGCGCAATTCATGAAAGGTGAAGAGATTAAGGATTTCTTATTCTCCATTCTGCAAAGCCAAACCACTGAAAAAATTCTCAGGTTGATGCACGAAACGAATATTCTTGAACAGGTATTACCAGAATTTGGTCTGGCCCACTGCAAAGTAAACCACGACTTTTATCATCATTACACGGCTGATGAGCATTCCCTTCGTATTATAAGGTTCCTCGATGAACTGGCTGTTACAAGTATCACGAATCCCACGGATCTCTCTGCCTTGTATCAGGAGTTTTCCCGCAAAGAAATCCTAAAGTTATCGGCCCTGCTGCAATCAGCAAGGAAAGCACCAGATGGCGGACCGGACGATTCTTTAAAATCCCTGGCTGACAGACTGCTCCTCGGAGAGACTGATTCAGAGCTCATGCTTTTTCTCCTGGCTAACCCTTACACCATGATCGAAACAGCATTGCATCAGGATATTCACCAACCCGCAGTGATTCGCAAATTTGCTGAAACGGTCGCAAACCCGGAAAGAATGAAAGGGCTCTATCTTCTCAGCTATGCTGAGTTAAGGGCCGTGGCACCAGGCACTTTAACAGCCTGGAAAAAAATATTACTTTCAGAGTTATATGAAAGAACACTGAAATATATGCAAGATCCGGAATCTCTGGAACAACAGCCTTCGGCCACACGAGCAGGTGTTTTTAAAGCACTGCAGCGGGAACTGCCTGTGAACGATATCGAAAATCACCTGCGTCAAATGCCGGCAGATTATCTGATGACAGCATCTTCTGAAGAAGTTGCGCTTCACATTCGTCTCATCCGGTCCTTCAAAGATAAATTATTTATTCTTCATCACCAGTTTCACGAAGAAGGAAACTACCATAACCTCACTCTTTGTTGTCCGATTGGTAGCGAAGCGTTTCAAAAACTTGTTGGCACGGTCACTGCCAAGAGCCTGAATATTCTCGGCGCTCAATTCTTTCTTAAAAAAGATGGCATAGTGATTGTCTCCCTTCAGGTAGAAGCCAACACCAAAGCCGATGCTGAAGATGTAGAAATATGGAAAGACATTAAAAACAATCTGGGTCAGCTGTTTTCCGGGGAAACGAGCTTGCAAAAAATGTTGAAATCCAGAACCCGGTACGCAGGTGAACAAAAAAAGATGGCCATGGTCCCCAGGGTCCATGTCGAAAGAACAGCGGACAACCCGTTTACTGTAATCAGGGTGGAAGCCAGGGATCATATAGGCATGCTTTACAAAGTTGCCACCGTATTTGTAGATTTTGGTATCCGTATTCACCGTGCAAAGATATCAACCCAGGGCGACCGCGCAATCGATGTTTTCTATGTATCTCTTAGAAATCCAAAGTTTGATCTCAACAAGGTAATCAGCAGATTCAAAGAACACATGATTCAAACCTTGATGATCGAAAAGCTGGAAGATGTTCGCTAGGCGCGAACCCAACATTGAAAAAACAGGCTGGATAATTTGAAACATCTCATAAAAGTCAAAACAGGTCTGGCTTTCCTGTTATGGACGCTTGTCGGAGGTCCCACCCTGGCCTTCGCAGATTCTCCTGACCTTGAAACCGGACGGGATATTTTTTATAAACATTGCAAAGCCTGCCATGGTGATAAAGGCAACGGCAAAACCTTCGCGGCAAATGTGTTGAATCCACCACCCAAAAATTTCACCTCTGAAAAATCGAAAAAAGAACTGACAAAAAGCCGGATGATCCTTTCCGTCACAAAAGGACGAAAAGGCACCGCCATGATGCCATGGGAGTCCAACCTCACTCCCGGGGAGATCGAAGCGGTCGTGAGCTATATCCGCAAAAAACTGATGGAAGTGGATTAATCCATTCCAATAATTACCAACTTACTTCTTAATTTCTTTACCCAGTTTATTCTCAATGGAGGCGATTTTGGATTCCAGCCTGCCCGACCTGCCTTCACGGTAATCAATCTTGATACCACAGGTGATACGTTTGCAATCTTTCCTCATCGTCTCGTAACATTGTTTGACCACGCCCATCACTTCGTCAAACTCACCTTCCAGAACCGTTCCCATCGGATTCAACCTATACGGCACACCGCTCTCATCAATTATTTTTAAGGAGCGACTGACCTGTTCACTGACACTTTCCCCCTTATCCATGGGGCTCATACTGAATTCCAGCAAAATCATGATTTATACCCTCGAGTCTAAAATATTGAATTATTAGAGGCACACTGCTAATTTTTGCTTGCATTGTAGGGCTGATTTATGAAATGATCAACCATCCCATTCAAGCGATTGCGGGAAATTCTAGTAAAGGCGGTATTTGTTTTTTGTCCCAGTTAGATGATCTGCGCCAGCAGATTGATAAAATTGACGACCAGCTTGCAAAGCTGATCAGTCGCCGTGGTCGTTTAGCCCAGGGAATTGGTGAAGAGAAAGCCCGACAGGGGAAGATGACTCATTATCATGTTCCCCAACGTGAGAGGGCTATCCTCGACCGATTGAAAGAACAAAACAAGGGCCCTTTCCCCGATTCTTCCATTGAGTCCATTTTTCGTGAGCTGTTCTCTGCTACCCTGGCTCTGGAAAAACCTTTGAAAATTGCTTTTCTTGGTCCGAATACGACCTTCAGCCACCAGGCTGCGGTGAAGCATTTTGGTCATTCATGCACTTTCAATCCTTGTGGAAATATTGAAACGGTTTTTTCTGAAGTTGAGATGGGCAATTCCGACTATGGTGTTGTTCCGGTGGAAAACTCCATCGAAGGGGTGGTCAACCTCACTCTGGACTGCATGGTCGATTCACCCCTTTATATTTGCAGTGAGACACAGCTCCCGATAGGGCTTTTTCTTTTGTCCAATACCAAGGACCGGAAAAAGATCCAGAAAATTTATTCACACCCGCAACCGTTTGCGCAATGTAGAAACTGGCTGAATAGCAACCTGCCAGGTGTTGAGCAGGTTCCTGCTTCAAGCACGGCCCAGGCTGCTGAATTGGCCAAAAAACATAAAAACGCCGCTGCCATTGCCGGGGAACTGGCTGCTGAGGTCTA
>WAHY01000041.1:0-7466 GCA_009873635.1 Nitrospinota bacterium | reverse complement strand
AACTGGCTGAATAGCAACCTGCCAGGTGTTGAGCAGGTTCCTGCTTCAAGCACGGCCCAGGCTGCTGAATTGGCCAAAAAACATAAAAACGCCGCTGCCATTGCCGGGGAACTGGCTGCTGAGGTCTATGGATTAAAAGTTCTCAATAAAAATATTCAGGATCGGGCTGAAAACCACACACGGTTTCTGGTCATTTCAAAAGACAAAGCTAATAAGGCCAGGAAGAATAAAACGTCCCTGATATTTTCCATAGCTGATGAATCCGGGTCATTACTCAAAATCTTGCAGCTATTTGCCAAAAACAAACTCAATCTGTCGAAAATACAGTCGCGGCCATTGCGTAACCGGCCCTGGGAATATTTATTTTACGTCGATTTCACAGGGCATGTTGAAGACAAGACCGTTCAGCAGGTCTTAAAGACTTTGGGCAAGCAAACCCTGTTTTTAAGAGTACTGGGTTCTTATCCTGAACAGGGGAAAACATAATGCTGTTTAGAAAGATGACAGTAATAGGCGTTGGCCTGCTTGGAGCCTCTTTGGCAAAAGCCTGCAAAGAGAGGGACCTTGTTGGAGAGATCAACGGTTTTGGCAGAAACCGTGAGAATCTTGAGAAAGCCAGGAGTTTAAATATTATTGATCATTGCCCTGCAGATTTGGCAGCCGCGGTGAACGATGCCGACTTGATCGTAATATGTACTCCGGTCTCTACAATTGTGCCTTTGATAGAAAAAATAATACCGCACGTTCAGCCCGGTGCTTTAATCACTGATGTTGGTTCGGTTAAAGGTTCCGTTGTCCATGACACGGATAAAATTGTTCCTAATGGCATTTTTTTTGTCGGATCACATCCTATCGCCGGTGGTGAAAACTCAGGACTGGAAGCTTCTACCGCTGATTTGTATCAAGGCGCAAAATGTATTGTCACACCAACTGAGCAAACAGGTAAGACAGCCCTGAAAAAAACCTGTGAGCTTTGGCAAGCTGTCGGCATGAACGTCATAGAGTTAACCACAGAAGAGCATGATTATGTTTTTGGCGCTGTGAGCCATTTACCTCATGTCGTGGCTTACGCCCTGATGAATACACTTGGCGACTTGAAAACTCCGGACAACCGTGATGTCACAGCTTTTTCAGGTGCCGGACTGAAAGACATTACCCGTATCGCTTCCAGTGACCCGGTTATGTGGAGAGATATATGCCTTTCCAACCGGGAACATACGCTTGAGCTGATTGATCGGTTTCAAGCCAAGCTGGAACAAATCAGGGAAAATATTGAAAAAAAGGACGGAGACGTACTGAAAAAAGAATTTGCTGCGGCAAACCAATACCGGCTCAAAGTGGTTTAAGAGAATGATAATCGCGATAGATGGTCCCGCAGGAAGTGGTAAAAGCACTGTTGCCAAACTGGTCGCAAAGCGCTTGAACTACAGGTATATAGACACGGGCGCCATGTACCGGGCAGTGGCCTGGACCGCACTGCAGAAAGGCATCAACCTGGATGATGAAGATGCCATGGCGCGTATTGCCGAGACGCTGGAAATAGAATTTGTTCCGGCTGAAGAAGGGCAAACAGTACTGGTGGAAGGTGAAAACGTCACCGCCCTTTTAAAAAATGAAACCGTAGGACGAGGAGCCGCTACTGTAGCCGCTCAGAAATTTGTTCGGGAAGCGTTGGTCTTGCGACAACGTCAAATTGGCCAAACCGGAAACGTGGTGATGGATGGACGCGATATTGGAACCGTCGTTTTCCCCAAAGCCGATAAAAAGTTTTTTTTTGTCGCGGACGCTGAAGAGAGAGGACGGCGACGATATGAGGAATTGAAATCTAAAATTCCCGATTTGAAATTAAATAATATTATCGAGGAAATAAAGCAGCGTGACCATGAGGACCGAAACCGTGAAATCTCTCCCCTGGTCAAGGCAGACGACGCGCTCGAAGTTGATACCACTCGATTAAGTATTGAAGATGTTACCAATCATGTTTTTAAAAAAATAAATAACCTTAAATAACCCAAGAGAAAGTGAGAATCATGCAGTCATGAAAATATCCAAAGAACTTTTAGAGCAAATGGAAAATGATGACAAGGCGGAACTGGAGGAGTTGACTCCTACCCAAACTGCCGCATATGAAGAAATGGAAGAATTTTTTAACGACAGCCTTGGCCGGTTCAAGGCTTCGCAAATCATAATGGGAAAAGTCATAGCCATTTCAAACGGACTGGCCACCATTGATGTCGGCTTCAAATCAGAAGGAATGGTCTCACTTTCCGAATTTCCTGAAAACGGCAAAAACCTGCAAATTGATGAAGAAGTTGAGGTATTTCTTGAAAAGGTTGAAGACAATGACGGCAATGTTGTTTTGTCCAAAGAAAAAGCCAATAAAATAAAAATCTGGGATGATCTGGTCCAGACCTATGAAGCGGACGAAATCATTCAAGGTGTAGTGGTCGCCAAAGCAAAGGGTGGTTTAACGGTTGATATTGGGCTTAAGGCTTTCCTGCCTGGTTCCCAGATCGACCTTCGCCCAATTCGTAACCTGGAAAAATTGCTTGGCGAAAAGTTTGACATGAAAATCATCAAGATGAATAAAAAACGCGGCAATATTGTTCTGTCGCGAAGGATTCTCCTGGAAGAACAACGCAAACAGGTTCGTGAGGGAACGCTCGAAAGAATGAGCGAAGGAAACCTCATTGAAGGCATTGTCAAAAACATCACCGAATACGGTGTATTCATCGACCTGGGAGGAATTGACGGTCTTTTGCATATTACCGATATGTCATGGGGACGGGTCAACCATCCCTCGGAAATGTTTTCCATCGGCGACAAAGTCACCGTCATGGTTCTCAAGTACGACAAAGAAAAAGAACGCGTCTCATTGGGTCTCAAACAAACCAGTGCCGACCCATGGGTGGATGTTGATTCTAAATACCCGGTCAATACCCAGATCAAGGGGAAAGTGGTCAGCATCACCGACTATGGAGTTTTTGTAGAGCTTGAAAAAGGAATAGAAGGACTTGTCCATATTTCTGAAATGAGTTGGAGCCGACATGTCAAGCACCCGAGCAAGATGGTTTCTATAGGTGATGAAGTGGAAGCCGTTGTACTCACCCTCGACAAAGACAAAAAACGGATTTCACTCGGCATGAAACAAATCGAGCCCAACCCATGGGAAAAAATTGAAGACAAATATCCCATTGGCTCTGAAGTAGAAGGCACTGTTCGCAACCTGACTGATTTTGGTGCCTTCGTGGAACTGGAAGATGGTGTTGATGGCTTGATCCATATATCCGATTTGAGCTGGAAAAAAATCAAACATCCTTCCGAAGTTTTAAAGAAAAAGGATAAGGTCACCTCTGCCGTACTCAGTATCGATAAAGAAAATTGTCGCATCTCCCTCGGAGTTAAACAGCTTCAACCTGACCCATGGGATGATATCGCGGCCAATTATCCTATCGGTACCGAAGTGAGCGGAAAAATCATAAAAGTAACCGGGTTCGGAGCGTTCGCTGAGTTTGGCGATGGATTAGAAGGCTTGATCCATGTCTCACAACTCAGCTCTGAAAAAATTACCGAACCTGAAGCCGCAGTAAAAGTAGATGATGAAATCAAGGCAAAAGTGATTAAAGTAGATACCTCCAGTAAAAAAATTGCCTTAAGCATAAAAGCCTTTTTGGAAAACCTCGACATTTCGCAAATTGAAAAAGAACAGGTGGACCTGGAAGTTTTTAAAGAAGAAGAATAATCCTGTAAAGCTCTGGACCCGAGAGGGTCCAGAATCATCAATATGCAAGCTACAAATCAGAACATGCCGCAGAGGTCATTCTTCAGATCTTTTATGCGGTTCGTACTGGGACTATTTGCCGTTATGGTTTTAATAGCGGTTGGCTCCGCATTATTGCCAGATCGCTGGAAGTCCACTTCTGGAGAAATCGCTGTAGTCAATGTTCAGGGATTGCTGATGGATTCCCGAGACATTGTCAATCAGCTATCCGACTATCGCCACAATTCTCAAGTAAGAGGCGTGATCCTGCGTATTGATTCTCCAGGTGGGGCGGTTGCTCCAGCCCAGGAGATTTACAATGAAATCATGAAACTGCGGGCAAATAGCAAAACAGTTTATGCTTCAATGGGAACCGTGGCCGCTTCAGGAGGATATTATATCGCCTGCGCGGCTGACTACATATTGGCCAACCCCGGGACCTTGACGGGTAGCATCTCTGCCGTTATGGCTTTCAATAATATTGAGGAATTAACAAAAAAAGTAGGTGTTAAACCAAAAGTCATTAAAAGTGGTAAATTCAAAGATGTGGGATCTCCCCTGCGGTCCATGACACCTGAAGAACAAAAGCTTTTACAGGATGTTGTGGACGATGTTCATGAGCAATTTGTTCAGGCCATTGCCAAAGGTCGGAACATGCCTCCTTCAGAAATCCATAAGATCGCTGACGGGAGGATTATGACCGGACAACAGGCATTAAAACTCAAATTAATTGATGAAGTGGGCGGACTCGAGAAAACAATCGAATTACTGGCAAAAAAAATTGGGGTCACAGGCAGGCCTAAACTCATTGAACAAAAAGAGAAAACAGATTTTCTTGACTGGTTTTTGCAAGGCTCTCTGTCCAGCGGACTGGCTGAAACTTTAGCGCCATCTCCCCATCCCCGCCTTCAATACCTCTGGTTTCCATAATAAAATCAATAAGTTAGATTAAATCCCGAACGCAATTTCTATAGCCGGATCAATAAACTCCTAACCAAAACATGATCTGTTTCAAGCACCAAAACCGTTACCGGAAAGCCGGTAAACCCATTAAAATATTGGGCTTGACTTAATTACACCTGATGATATACTTCACCGAATTCTTTTTGTAGACGCGGTTAAAATGTTTACCGGTTGGGGGAGACTTTTTAATGACTAAAGCAGAGCTTGTTGAAAGAGTGGCCAACCAGATCAATCTGACGAAAAAGCAGACTGAGGTTGTAGTCAATACTGTTTTTTCAAGTATTACTGAATCGTTGGCAGAAGGAAAAAAAGTCGAATTAAGAGGGTTTGGAAGTTTCCGAATCCGACAAAGAAATGCCAGGGTTGGACGCAATCCCAAATCCGGGCAAAAAGTTGAAGTTCCTTCAAAAAAAGTGCCTTTTTTCAAGGCTGGTAAAGAGCTGAGAGAACTTGTAGACGAAAAAGAGAGAGCTCAAGAAGAGGCAGAGTCTTAATAAGGGGTTTCAATTCAAGACTTCCTCCTCTTTCGTACCTCTAAGGTACCTAACCAAATGATAGATCCCTTCTGGCGCTTGTAGTCACGCATCCGCCTTCCCCAGCCGTAGATCAGTTTACCTAAATTATTCAATAGTTTAATTAAATATAACTATACAACCGGCCCGCCATTTTCTGGCGGGAAGAATTATATAAGTACTATAAATTATGTCTGGAAGCAGTTTCGGAAAACTATTTAAAATTACAACCTGGGGAGAATCCCACGGCGAGGGTGTTGGGGTTGTTGTAGAAGGTTGCCCGGCTGGACTACCTCTTAAAGAATCTGATATCCAAAAAGATCTAGATCGACGACGAACCGGTCAAAGCAAAGTAACCACCACTCGCAAAGAGGGTGACAAGATACTAATTATGTCTGGCATCTTTAAAGGTAAAACGACCGGGACGCCTATTTCAATGCGTGTCGATAATAAAGATGCCGATTCATCAAAATATGAATTGATCAAACATCTCTATCGCCCCGGACACGCGGATTATACCTACGACATGAAATTTGGTTTTCGAGACTACCGGGGTGGTGGTCGATCGAGTGCTCGGGAATCCGTTGGCAGAGTTGCCGCCGGAGCCATTGCTAAAAAGCTTTTAGCCAGAGAAAAAATCTCCATTACTGGATTCACCCGGCAAATAGGGCATCACACAGCAACAACTGTAAACTTTAAGGAAATCGAAAAAAATATCGTGCGTTGCCCTGATTCAAAAACCGCCGAGAAAATGGTGGAGGCTATCATGCAGGCGCGTAAAAATGGCGACTCTCTTGGAGGTGTGGTTGAAGTGATTGCCCGCGGTGTGCCAGCCGGACTTGGAGAACCTGTCTTCGATAGACTGGATGCGGACCTGGCCAAGGCCGTCATGAGTATACCCGCTGTAAAAGGAATGGAAATTGGAGCAGGGTTTCAAACAGCAACCATGACCGGGTCAGAGTGTAACGATGTCTTTGTCATGAAGAATAAAAAAGTAACGACTAAAACCAATAATGCCGGAGGAATTCTGGGGGGCATTTCCAATGGAATGGATATCGTTGTCAAACTGGTCGTGAAGCCGACATCATCTATCAACAAAGCTCAGGAAACCATCACCCAAAAAGGGAAAAAAGCTGAAATTCGTGTTGAAGGCAGGCACGATCCATGCGTTGCCCCAAGAGCCGTCCCTATAGCAGAAGCCATGGTTGCCCTGACTCTCATCGACCATTTGCTGAGAAACAAAACATCAAAATTGTCTTAACTCTTCTTTTCAGGTCTTATTATTTCTACTCCAAAATCAAGAACCCCATCGAACAGATAATAATGTTCAATGGGGTTCAACTTGGGTGAAGCACAATTCCTGGACTTAAGATAAAATCTACCAATAATTATTCATTTTTTTTGCCAAATCTTTTGCTCTCTCTATTTGCGATAATGTCATTTTCTTTTCTAATTCTTGAATTTGTTTAACAGCATCAGGATGCCCATGACGACTTGCAAGACTGAACCACATATATGCTAATTCAAGATCCTGAGAAATTGACTCTCCTATTTCATACATCATTCCTAAACTGTATTGTGCTCTAGCATACCCTTCCTTCGCATATTTGCGATACCACCTGATCCCTTTAGGGTCATATTTTGGTACCCACCTTCCATTCTCACATTTTTTGGTAACGGTGTAGAGCACTTGGTCAAATGGACAATTTCCAATCCCTCCTTTTCCAAAAGGATCACTTTTCCAGGCACCACAATTTCCACATACTTGATCTATACTTGAATTATTTGGAAGTATAGACATTAGAAACTTATGAAAAAAATAAGGAACATATTTGCAACTAAAAAAACCTTTCAATAAATCAGATTGAAATATTATTCGTTTTAGACAGATAAAAATAATAAAAATATTATTCCTATAAATTAGAATTTGATTATTAAAACCGCGCGAAACGAATCAAACCAAAACCCAAAAACACCAGTAGTCAAATCAAAATAAGACAGTAAATAGAAATTTAGTGTGGGAAAAAATTTAGGGAGAGGGTGTATGTTGGTGAGGGGTTCAGGGAAATTTAGAGGGGTTGCAGGACAAACAAAGTACAAAAATTACAGGGGCATTATGAAGTATCAACTAATGATTTTCCATTTAATTTTAGAGTATTTTTAACAATTTGCGCAGGTGGTATGAAAAAGGACTAAAGACTTACTAAGACTCTGAAAACACAAACCCATAT
>WAHY01000040.1 GCA_009873635.1 Nitrospinota bacterium | reverse complement strand
TCAAATAGTTTTTAACTTCCTCTTTTTCGGCAAGGTTCTTCTGGAGCTCCCTGTTTTTATTCTCCAATTCCAGATCAAGTTGTTTGACCCTGACCTGCAAATCATCATAGGAACGTTGAAGCTGTTCTGTAACCTCATTAAAAACCTCCATATTTTTAATGAGGGCTTCTATATCTTTGCTTTTCTCTTTGCCGACTTCATTCATGGATAAATTGCCCAAGCAGGTTACCGGTTTTACAGTTCTAATTGGGCTTCTTTCAGTAACAATGAGTTCTTGCTCATTCTCGGTTATTTGGCTGGGTGTGAGGCAGGTTTAACGAAAGACACGATCTCATTATAAAATAAAATCATCCTTCTTTTAATTGTTTTTCCCAGTCCCTGATTTTTGACTTGGATTCCGCAGCCTTCCTGGTCAGGTCATCAGCGCTGTCGGTTTTTACCAGTCGGTTTAAACCTTCTGTAATCTTTGAAGGATCGCCAAGCTTCTCAAGGCTTTCAATGATGAGAAAATCCGCCCAGTCCCGGAGTGAATTATCGGGGAATAGCTCCCTCGCTGACTTCAACGCCTCCAAAGCAGGGCCAAAACGACTCAATTTGTATAAAGATATACCCAGGTTGTAATAAGCCTTTTGTAAATATTCTGGAATTTTCCTTTCTACACGGTCATAGCTAGAAATGGCTTTTTTGTAGGATTGCACTGCATCTGCCAGTTGATTCATATCCGAATAGGTTTCTCCAATGAGAAAATATATTTCAGCCTCATCCTCAGCTTTAGGAATTAAATCATTATAGGCGTTAAGGGCACCGGAAAAGTCACCTTTACCTTTTAAGGCATCTGCCATAAGCTTCATTGCATCTGTTATCCATTTACTCCGGGGATAATTTTTCAAAAAAGACTTCCCAACAATAAGAGCCTCGTCATAACTGGAGTCTTCCAGGTGAATTTGTCCTAGATTTAAAAAAACACGATCCTGATAAGTTTTTTGAGAATCCAGCTCTTTCACTTTTTCGTAGAACTTGACAGCTTCAGCAAACATCCCGATAGCCTGATAAGCCTCTCCCACCTGAAGGAGGGTTTGGGCATTGCGAACATCTCCAACCGGGAGACTGATAAAGTCGCTGTAGGAGTACAAAATAGGAAGGTTTCCGTCCTGTTTGGCGAACCTGTCGACCAGCGCAATCAGTGCCTGCCGAATATAGCGATCGGCTTCTTGAAAAAACCTTGATTCTGGTCCCAAAGGTAAAAGCTTTTTGAATTCATCTATTGCCTTGAGATAGTTTTGCTCCAATAAAAAAGCAACCCCTCTGCTCAAAGTAACTTCTGCCAGGATATCAACGCTTTGAGCCTCGGCAAAAATTTTATCATAAGTCTTGAACGGCTTGTAATAAGGGCCAACATCAAAAACAATATCCCTTATTTTTAAACGAGGCTTGCGCACACCAATATCAGCCATTCGAATTCTTCCATATTGAGTGTTCTCCGTTATTTCCAGGATTTCGTTGCCTTCTTCATCCAAAACGGGTTTACCCTTATCATCCAGTTTTTTGTCTTTCCTCTTACCGGATTCATCAAAAACTGCTAGGGCATTCTGATACTGTCCTTCAACGATGAAAGAGTCACCAATTCTATTCAGAGCCTTATGTGCATTTTTGGAAGCAGGGGCCAGATTCAAGAGGTTGAAAAAATGTTTTCTTGCCTTCTTATAATTCTTTTGAGAGAAATAAATCTCTGCCAACGCAAAATTTATTTCTGGTTTTTCGTTAAGTTCACCCGGCCAACGTTTGGCTCCGGCCTCAAATATTTTTAAAGCACGTGGGTAATCATTTTCCTGATAAAACTTGTTGGCAATCTCGAAAATTCCCGCCCTGGCCTCAATATTTTTTGGGGACTTCCTTAATATTTTCTGAAATGCTTCAAAGGCCTCTTCCAACCGTCCTTCTTTAACCAACATGGCAGCCAGGCTGTTTTTCCTGACATCATTGTATAGACTTTTGGGGTTGGCTTTGAGTCCCTGATTGTATAAGGTACGGGCCTCCAGGCTATAACCGATTTCATCAAATATTGTTGCCACCTTAAGCAGAGCATGGTCGTAAAATTTTGATTTGGGGAATTCCCTGATAGCCAGTTTGTAAGAAGCCAAGGCCTTGTCAAAGACCGGATTCAACTCCCTAAAAGTAATGCGGAATTCTGCTTCTGCTTTTAAATAATATATGTGGTCGAGGTATTTGCTTTCAGGGTAATTTTTTTGAAATTCTCCAAGCATTTTTGCGGCACTAGGGTATTTTGCCTGTTGGAATTCTGTTAATGCCTTCTTGTAATCCTCAAATCCGTTTATTTCTTTTTCTTCCTGAGATTTGGCAACAATTTCCCGGATTTCCTTTGGGCTATGGCCAACTAGTCTTGCTTTTTTGGGAAGTGGCGCTTCTTCAAGGGTTGTTTCAATGCCGGAACTCGGTTCAGGTTTACCAATTCTAGTTCTTAAAATAGAACGAGTCTCACCCTTGAGGTCCAATATAATTTGAGGTTTTTGAGGATTTACAGAATGAAAAAAACGGGTGTTTGGGTTTTTCAGCATGAAGGTAACTTGTAAATCCTCACCTATCGATCGAACTGAATACCCCTTAAGATTTTTATCATTAAACGATCTGCTTCGTAGCCGGGAACCCTTATTCATCTCAGGTATAATCAGCACAATACGCTTTTTGGCAAAATCTGCTTTAACCTCATAAGAGGACGATTCCGTCATGTTGACAAGAATCCGGGTATAGATAGGATGTGGTCCTATTTTTATAGTAGAAACCTGCCGACGCTGAATGGAGTCAAACCCAAATTCCTGAGCCCAAGCCATTTCACCTGCGCCCAACACACTCGAAAAAGAGATCAGGAAAAACAAAATGAGCCTGATAGAATTTAAAAAAATAGTCATAGTTTTTGACGTTTTAAATTTTTTCTATATAAAAGCAAAAAATATACCAACTTGGACCCAGAGCGATGCCGCCAGTGATCCAATCAGGCTAAAATCTTATTTTTAAAACATCTTAGTCAATAATATAATAAAAGCAGCTATATTAAATTTTACGACCATTTTACAGGAAAACATAACCTTCCCATTAAAAATAGCCGAATATTTGGCGGAATCCAATACGGACGAGTTTCTCAGAATATGTAAACTTTCAACTAACTCATGAACTCCTTAGAACACGATAAATTGAGATGGCGGGAAGCAGAAACCATCAGGAATATTCTTAAAAAACAAAATTCCCTACTTGGTGATTCTCTCGAAAAGCTCGACCACCTTATTTATTTACAGAAAAGCATCAACCTACTGAGCTTGGAGGAGATTTTCCAAGTAATGGTAGAAAAACTCCCATTTATCTTATCTGTGAAGTATTTCACATTTTTTCTTTTTGATAAAAACCGGCGCAGACTCACCCTCGCCAGCCACAATCACCCAGAAATCAAGGAAGGATACTCTCTATATCAAAATGATTCTCCTATCATGAGGGAAGCTACCACCTCAGGAAGATATATCTTTGAACAGGACTTTTCCATCTCACGTTATTTTCAAGGAAGAAAAAATCCTCTCTTTTCCTGTAAGTTCTGTGTGACTATCCCTTTGATGATAGAAAATGAAATTATTGGTGTCATGAACTTTAAAACTTTCACCTTCAAGACATCTACCTAATTTTTGTTAGGTCTTATAACAAATTGAAATTTATAAAGTTTTGCAAACTCACATAAGGAAAGAATGGTATTGAAAAATAGCCCTGTAATAAACTTAACAATTTACAGACAAGTTCATCATTGATTGAGTTATTTATAAATTTTATCAACCCTGGACAAAAAAAGTATGATGGATCGCGTGCACCCTAACAAATCAGGCATAGACAAACTTTCCCCAGGCTCATGCATTCTAGCCTCCGGGTCATAAGCACCCAGGCACAGTGGATGAACATTTCCCAAAGCATGCATAAGTTTCGCAACAAACGGAATCGTACCGCCACAGCCATAGAGGCATGCTTTTTCACCAAAGCCTTTTTCTAATGAATCCAGAATCAATGGGAAAACCGGATGCTTGATTTCCGTCATCCAGGGAGATGCTCCTTTGTCAGCAAGTATATCTAAAGTAAACCCAGGTAAAACATTCTCTTCAAGATACGACCTCAGGGCCTCATTAGCTTGCAATTCGTTGTTTCCAGGGGCCAACCTTATTTCCACCAGAGATCTTGCAGATTTTTCATCATATCGATGAACTAAAAAATCGTGATCAACTTTTAGTGACTCGACCTGCATCATTTTTACTTTCTTGGTTCGCAGTTCTTCAAGTCTTGGATGCCAGTGACCTTCATTGGAAATAAGTTCATCTATCATGCAAGCCAATTGCAATTCTGGAATCGGAACCGGACCTCCATTGACCCCTGAGTGCGGGTCTTTTTCAGCAGAACGTAGCAAAATATCAATTGTTAATGGGTTCTCACTGATCAAATCTGTTTTTATTTCCAGATTAAAACGGTTATGTTCCGCAAGTATAATTTTCAAACGTTTTTGAAACTTTTCCGGATCACTAATATCGGGAAATATCAGTCGTGCTCCAGCCGCTCCAAAAATCACGCTTCCTGAAACCCGGTGTCCCGGTCGGGCATTTGCAAACGAGGTCCTCAATTGTGCAATCAGCATTGAAGGAATATCTTCTGAAACTGTAAGCCGTGTACCTGGAAGCAAACCGGCGCTTTCTCTCAAAGCCAACACAGAAGTCGGAACCTTTGAATACCCTTCCCGTTCAAAATCCGTAACAGGCTGATCCATATTTGCTATCTTTTCAATTCGCAAAGAATGATCCGTTCTTATTAAAGTTGCGATTAACTTGTAAAGAGCTGTTTGCTCATCGATATCTGGTTGCACACCGTCTGATTTCAATGTCACATCCATCTGGATAACACCTCGCAAGGAAGTAGTAAGACCCGGCTTTCCTTGCGCTGGATTCACCACATCAGTAATGACAACACAGTGAACTCCCTTAAAAAAATCCTTATTTTCACAAATCTGGTCTATTAAGCTATGAGAACCGCTTTCTTCCTCAGTTTCATAGATTATCTTGATATTACATGGAAGTGATTCTTCCCAGTTATCTGCCGGTTGCTTTTCACTTAAATACTTGAACAGGGCATCGATCGCCATACCAATTGAAACAACTCCGCTCAAATCATCGGCGGCTCCACGCCCATATGCCCTGGAACGGTCTTCATTCCACCTCAATTGAGTTGGTGGTATACCGCCCCACTTTTCAAAACGTTCATCATCCATATAAGGTTGCTTATCAAGATGCGCATAAAAAAGAACAGTAGGTTTCGATTCGGACACAAACTTTTCAGCCATCAAAATCGGGAAGGAGCTGCTGGAGGGAGAATCATTTATTTTAACTTTTGACATACCTATCCCCAATAGATAGTCACGAGCACATTCCAGAATTTCATGCATATCACTGGGAGTGGTTCTATCCCCCGCAAACTCATTGACACCAAAACTACGGCTGTCTATGCGCACCATTTCTTCAAGCACTTTCATGTGCATTTGCACCAGTTCAGAATCCTGACGCAAGGCTTCCAGGCAAAATGAGTATAGAGATTCAGTATTCATGGCAAAAATAGATTTTGTTTCTAAGATATTAAGTTGTAATTCAACCTAAAACCACACACATTATAATATTAAAAGATCAACTTTAAGACTATCACAAGTATAACGAAGCAGTATTTACTTCATGAATAGGATGATATAAAATTTATATGCCGTCAGGTTTGTCAAGAACCTCAAGCTATTAGAACAGTCTTTCGCATAAATGCATTTCCTTAGAATATTAACATGTTGCAAAACATTAAAAATTTTTTCAAGCTCTGCCAAATTATAAGGGCAAGAGGAAACTGGCCTCTTATCCGAAAATCAAAAAAACAATTGTGGGATTTTTTCCTTTGCCAGAATGGATTGATACAAAAACCTTTTTTTTCCGCCATGATATACTGGTTCAAAATGCTCAAAGGCTTGGATATTCTGGTTTGGCGACTCGAAACCTTTGGTTTTTTGTTCAGCCCAAGATTAACCGATAATGACCGAAAGCATATAAACCAATATTTGAAATAAATTTAACAGAAGTAATTATTTTTCAGAATTCGTCACTGGCTTTCTCTTTCAATTTTTAACCCCCCAAAACATATAATTTGAATTCAACTCTTAATGACAAGAGGTTTCAGGTTTCATTTCTGATTTTTTCCTCGCTCTTAATATTCCTGGGCCGACAACTGGACACAGGCATCACTAATTTTGACGATGCCTATTACGCCCAGAAGGCAAAGGAGATTTTAGAATCCGGATCCTTTTGGATCATCACTTTTTCCGGAGCACCGACCTTTGACAACACTCCCCTTCCTCTCTGGTTTACAGCTTTGGCATTCAGCATGTTTGGGGTATCCAGTTATTCCGCGATTTTCTCTTCAGCCCTGTTTGCAACTGGAATCGTTCTGATCACGTATAAATTGAGTGTATTGCTTTATAAAGATTACTGGGTCGGTTTTGCCTCAGCTTTTGTTTTACTTTTTCCAGGGATATTTGTCGATGCTTCCCGTAGAGGAATGGTCGATATTCCCCTGGCGTTTTTTGTCACACTATCATTTTATGCTTATTTAAAAACCAGGGATAACAAGCGCTGGTATATAATCTTTGGTCTCTCTACCGCAGGAGCAATACTGTCAAAAAGTGTTCTTGGACTCTTTCCCCTGGTTATCGTCGGAACATTTTTCATTTTAAGCAAACAATGGAAAGAAATCATAAATCCATGGTTTATAGCGGGATGCCTAATAGCTCTTTTTTTAGGGTTCAGTTGGCACATTATAAATTGGCAGCACTTCGGCCAGGGCTTTATTGGCAGTCACTTCGGATGGATAATTATGGGCAGGAGTTTTGGCGGAGCCAAAGAACCCTTTTATTTTTTGGGATATACAAAAGACTTTTTGAGAAATTACTGGCCCTGGCTTCCTTTTGCGTTATGGGGTCTAATACAATTTGGGAAACGCGGATTTATTGAGAGAGACAAAGTATCCTTATTGCTCTTCCTTTGGCCTGTTATCACTTTATTGATAATGAGTTCGAGTAAAAACCAGACACTCCGTTATTTGCTCATGATTTTTCCTGCTCTCGCCATCATATGCGCAAAAACTATCTCTGACTGGCTGGGCCCTGACAAAAAAAATTATGCCATGGGTATAATGGTCAGTGTCGTTGCTATAACCATTCTATTTATTAACGCGACTTTTTTTCAGGTCAAAGTTACTTTAGCGCAAAGCAGTAAAGAAGTCAGGGAATTGGCTGCCACAATAAACCTCAATACCCCCGAAAATCAGACAATAGGAAACTACTATCTCACAGCATCAAACCCCAGATTGGCATTGCGGTTTTATTCTGATCGTGACATTGAAACGAATGTTATACGCGACCCTGAACAGTTAATAGAAATTCTATCCTCTAATCCAACAAAGACATGGTTAGGGTCCACCCCCGAGCTCAAGAAGCTGATAAATCTTTACCCTGAAAAAATTTATCTAATTGAAGCCAATGACAAATACGCATTTTTTACTTCAATGATAAACCAGGACAAAATAAGTTACGATTTTTCAAAAATTCGACCACCTATAATCAAATAAATTTTTACTTATTTGACAATAAATAAATTTTTTCTGTAAGTTCTGAAATTTCTCCAGACTCGCCTTTACTGATAAACCCTTCAATTTTTTTCCTATCAAAATCTCCCCTCAACCAAGCAATATCTTGCTCTAAAACCTTTAAAGGAAGGCTGGAAAAGTTTTCCTTGAAACTTTTTTCCCGCATAACTATAAAAACCTGCTCATCTGTATCAACAAATTTCTGAACTTCATTTGGCTGTGAAAGCCCGAAGACCTTTTGCCCAGTCAGCACACCAAGCCTTGCTCTTTGGTTCCCCAACTGATACACCGCTACATAAGCCGAATTATTTTCCGCAATTATTTTCGTGGAAAACTTTTTCATTGGATAACGGTTAATATGTGGAATAATCTCACCACTTAAAAAAGAGAATGCAAAAACCAGAGAAAAGGAAATCACGAAGACCTGTTTTCCATACTGGCGCTTCTTAACAAGCCTGATGATACAAATACCGGCCACAAGGAAAACCGCTGACAACAGGAAATATACATATGGGATATCATAAATTTGGTTAAGAACATACAGCGCCCCACCTGAAGTTATTGCGATCCCGAAAAATATTACAGCTGTGACCAAAGAAGATAATTTATAGCCCGCCCTGCCCAAGTCTGCATATCTTAAATCCGAAAAAAACTTTGCAACAATCATGGCAACCGCCGGGGAGGCCGGCAACATATAGCGACTATGCTCTGTCCTTACAATTGTGAAAAGAGCAAGGCATACAAAAATCCAGATATAACAAAATAATATGGGTTCATTTACCTTTCTGAACAGAACTTTTATATGATTACTGATACTATGGGAAACATTCTTTAAATATCCACTTAGCCCAGAAGCGGGCCTAATGAAACAACTTTGAAGACCTGATTGGTGGAAAAATACTACCAGAAAAAACAATATCCAAGGTAAATTATATCGAAACAACGCCCCAAAAAAGTAGAGGCTGAATGGGGTGTCATGAACAAGCCTGTTGGTGATCTCAGCTCCAACAATATGATTCTTGAACTCATCTCCATGAAGAAAAAACATTATTGAAAACCATGGAAGGATCACCAAAGCTAAAATCACAAGACCCTTCCCAATTTGCATTTTTGACCAGACCCCTCGTCCGGTTATAAGCAAAAATATTACTGCCGTAAGAATGGGAATGATGACTGCCGGGGGCCCCTTTGTCATGAAGCCCATAGCCGCAGCAAGATAAAACAGACTGATTTCGGCCTTACCTTTAAAGTCATTTTTATATGAGCATAAAAAATAATAGATCGACAAAAGAATAAAAAAATTCATCACTATGTCAGTCGTTGCCCATCTTGAAATCTGAAAATGCATATACATGGCTGGCAGGATTAAAGCACTGTATAATGCTGTCTGCTCTTCAAACAATCGGTTAGAAAGAAAATAAAGAAGAGCAATCGTCAGGGTCCCAAAAAACACGGAAGTCAATCGGGCCGAAACCAAACTAACACCAAATATCTTGTAAGAAACAGACATCAGCCAGTAGTAAAGGATAGGCTTAGCAAACCTCTTTTCATCGTGGTACATGGGAGTGAGGTAATCTCCTGATTCGACCATGGTACGAACGGATTCAACATAGTAGTTTTCATCACTATGATAAGGAGGGACCTCTCCCAGCTTATACGACAAGGCAAAGAAACACACAATCAACCAGAGGAATACCAATTGATTATTTGTCTTCTTATTTAAAAGGTTTTGGAGGGAGGTCAACATTAATCAGTGTTGATTAAAATGAAGGTAGACTATGAAAAAGAAAAGTATTTGCCCGCACAGACCAAACACCGAGAATCTCTTTAGGATATTAAAGATATTGCAGATTTTTAGCTGTAAAATATCTTCCACTCCATACCAACGAATCCTGCCATACTGATTCATCACAATAATTAAATAGAAGAAATAAAGCAACCATGATAATCTCAAAAAATAATTTTGTTTTCTTTCTATTTTCAAACATGAAACCTGTTACTGGCCATTAATTAAATAGGGTTCACCACATTGTGCGTATTCTCTTTCGGGAAAATACCTGAAATAAACTCTGACAGCATTTCTGTTTCTTAACTGACAACTACTATTCCAACAATCCTGAGCCAACAACATGATACCTCCTATCAATCTATATTAAGATATAAATGTGAAAATCTGCCTGCTCTGTTTTGACATCTCAAATAATTCCCTGGGAAGGGCCGCCTTACTAGCAAGTGCTCTTTCATCTCATCATGACGTAAAAATCATTGGAGTATCAAAAAATGGGGCCACTTGGTACCCCATGCGTGATGTTGATATTCATATTGAGATCTATCCCTGGAGACGCTATCCATTCTTTATCTCTACCATCCGTAAAATGCTTCGGGATATGGATGCAGATATTTATATTGCCTGCAAATTGCGGCCGACAAGTTTTGGAATAGCTTTATTGAAAAAATGGTCTTCCCGAAAACCTGTCATACTGGACATTGATGATTGGGAAGCAGGGTTCTATTATCACTCTGGTTTTTGGGGGAGTGTAGGCCGTTTTATGAATTTTTCCAATCCTAATGGATTGCCTTATACCTGGCTCATGGAAAAACTCGTTGGTTTTGCCGATTCTATCATTGTCAGTAACAAGTTTTTGCAAAACCGTTTTTCTGGCTGCCTGATACATCATTGCCGTGACACATCTATTTTAAATCCCGAAAATTTTGACTCGCAGAAGGTTAAAAAATCACTGGGACTGGAAAATAACCGAGTGATTATGTTCATGGGCACACCCCGGGCACATAAAGGAATTGATGATCTTATCAAGGCATTTGAGAGTTTAAACCATTCAGATCTTAGACTTGTATTTATTGGAGCTGAACCCTCATTCAATCCAAGACAGGAAAAAATCGTAGTCCTGCCCAAAACATCGTTTAATGATTTGCCAAAGTATCTCTCCGCAGCTGACATTCTGGTAGTCCCCCAAAGAGACACCACGGATACACAGGGGCAAATCCCGGCCAAGCTGTTTGATGCCATGGCAATGGCAAAGCCAGTAATCACTACCCGTGTATCTGATATTCCGGAAGTACTGGGAGGAAATGGATATCTCGTTGAGCCAGGTGATTCTGACGGTCTAGCCCGTGCTATTCAACATGTGCTCGATCAACCTCTGGAGGCCACTGAAAAAGGTATTCGGGCAAGAAAAAGATGTGTGGAGCTCTTTGATATTAAGGTTATGGAAAGGAAATTGCTGAAATTGATAGAGAAAACCATTGAGAAGTTATAAAAACCACTTAATATTCAAACAGCTTTCAATCCACACTGATCTAGTTTTACGATCAAGGGAATATAGTCTATAATCAAAATGTTTAACCATTGGCTTGAACTTTTCTCGCCTTTTGAATGGAGTTTAGTTTTATCTTGCTTAGTTTTCCTCGTGAAAAATTACCTAAAAATCCTAAGTTTCTTATTATCAAACTGCGATCCCTTGGAGATGTGGTTTACAACACAGCAGTATATTCTCCTTTAAAAAGAAGTTTTCCTGATTGTCATCTAACGGTATTGGTGGAGCATTTTTCCGTTGATGTAGTTCGCAACCACCCCGACATTGATCGTGTCTTATGTTTTGAGAAAAAATCCTTTCTACATCAACTCAAGTTTTATTACGAGCTTTTTTCTACACACTATGATGTTGTGATAGATATGCATGAAGGAACAAGGGGGGGCGTCATGTGCTTTGTCACCCAGGCGCCCTACCGAGTTGGTCACAAATTTGCCAAACGATCTTTTCTATACAATGTAAAGCTTGAGTTTAGGGACCTGCATCCCAAGCAACCTATTGATTATCAAGTTGCATTAATAAAAAAAATGGGGGTGGAATTTGAGGAAGTCGCCCCATCCGTTCACATATCAGAAACTGCAAACATCAAAGCCAATGAACTTTTACAAGAGCATGGCATAGCCGCAGATGAGCCTTTCTGCATTATACATCCAGGGGCAAGGCCTTATGACCGCTGGGAACCTGAAAAATTCGCCCAACTCGCAGACAAAATATATTCACAATACCATATGAAAATTTTATTGACTTGCGGGCCGGGCCAGGAACACTTGATTGATGAAGTAACATGCGAAATAAATAAAGCGCCCTATTCGTTTTTCAGTACAGACCTGGACACGCTAGGGGCAATAACCCAGAAAGCCAGATTTGTGGTATGCCATGATGGGGGTTATATGCATTTCGCGTCTGCTCTTGGTGTGCCTGTCGTAGGTATGTTTGGATGGACAAACCCGGAAATTTGGCGGCCTCCAGGAAAAAATACAACCATCATATCCAAAGAAATAGAATGCCGTCCTTGCAACCTGCAGACAAGAAAAGAAGAGTGTTGGAACGGCAAACCCGAGTGTAAAAGTCTCATCACAGTAGAAGATATTCTCTCAGCAGTCACTGAAGTGTACCCGTCGCACACTACAGGCTAGTTTTTTCTGCCAACATTTCTTCTACCTTTTCCCAAACCTGATCAACCGTAATACATCTAAAATATAAATCTCCCGGGTCTTGCTCTTCGACATAATCATCACTTTCTGGATCAATTGTAATGACCCTGAATAAATGATCCGGAATGTCATAGGGCCCTGAACCCAAAGGCGAAATTGTTCCAAATAGAGCTACAATCGGAGTACTCATGGCAAACCCTATATGCATGGGACCTGTATCAGAAGTTACCATGAGCCCTGCCTTCGATATGATGCCAGCATTTACCATGAGAGGTTGACCACAGACATCCATTACCCTGGCAGTATTGAGTTCCTTTGCAATTTGTTGAGCTCGGTTTTTATCATTTGGACCACCCCCTAAAATGATATTCCAGGATGTTGCCTTAAG
>WAHY01000039.1:10712-13133 GCA_009873635.1 Nitrospinota bacterium | reverse complement strand
TAATTAAAGTTACTTCCATTCTTCACAAAGGCTTCCACTTGCCTGAGTATTGATTAAAAACATTATGAAATCACCCTCACCTCAATCCTACCCCTCCGGGGCACGAAGGCTTCGGAAAAATATCACGTCTACCTCAAGAAAGAGGAGCTTAACAGTTCCTTCTCCCTCCAGGGGAGAAGGTTAGGATGAGGGGGAAATTAAATGATTCTTATAAACAGCCTTACATTGCCCGGCAATTCTTAATCTGCTATTCTACTGTTTTTCGGTGCATTTTTATTATAAGATATTAAAAAAAAACCTATTTGTGATCCTTTCTGGCAACTCCACAAATTTGGATTATAACCGACTTGTTTTTAGTGGGATACCCCTGCTAAAACGGGAAAAATATAGATATCGCACACAGGCACAGGGCCTGTTGAAACCGAGGTAAATAATGGATACAAAAGCTCTAAATATTCCGGACGAGATCCGGCAGGAAATTGAAGCGTTCGCCGCTGAGGTGGAACGGCTGAACCGTGGTGAAGTCAGTGATGACGACTTCAAACGGTTCCGGCTGCAACAGGGAATTTATGGTCAACGGCAGGATGGTGAGCAGATGGTGCGCACCAAGCTCCCGGCCGGGAGGATCACCAGTGACCAGATGAGTTCGCTGGCTGATTTCGCGGAGAAATATTCTCACGGCATTTTGCACATAACCACCCGCCAGGACATTCAACTGCATTATGTGAAGATTGATGATGTCCCGCGGGGACTCGAAGACCTCGCGCAGGCGGGCATCACCACGCGTGAGGCCTGCGGCAACACGGTGCGTAATGTAACGGCCTGTCACAAAGCCGGCACCTGCCAGACGGAAGTGTTCGATGTGGCTCCTTATGCGCTGGCGGTTTCAAAATATCTATTGCGTAGAGACCTGACCCAGAACCTGCCGCGAAAATTCAAAATCAGTTTTGGCGGTTGTAACGGTTGCGGGCTGGCCCCCATCCATGACATCGGATTGAAGGCGGTTATTAAAGACAATGTTCGCGGGTTCCGCATTCTCGTTGGGGGTGGGCTGGGTTCTTTCCCGCATGGGGCAAAGCCTTTGATCGACTTTCTTCCTGCCGACAATATGTTGCAGATGGCTGAGGCGATCGTCTCCGTGTTCGACAAATACGGCGACAAGCGCAACCGCAACAAGGCCCGGCTCAAGTATGTGGTCGACAAGCTCGGCATGGATAAGATCAAAGAACTTTATGAAGAGGAATACGCCGCGCTCAATGGCAACACCTACCCTGCTATTGACCTGTCTGATGAAGACGCGGTTCCGGAGATTCCTTCATATCAACCGAACAACGAGCACGACTCTGATCCGGAGTTCACTCTCTGGAGAGACAGGAACATTGAAGCGCAGAAACAGAGCGGATTCCACAATGTGCAGATCAAACTGATTCTCGGTGACTTCACCATCCCGCAAGCCAGGGCATTGGCAGACATCGCCCGGAAATATGCGGGAGCGATGATCCTCTGCACGGTCAACCAGAACGTGATGATCCCCTGGGTTAAGGAAGATGCTTTCGGCGCCGTCTATGCGGCACTGAAAAACATCGGGCTTCACAAAGCCGGTACCGAAGAGATTCGCGACATCACCTGTTGTCCGGGTTCAGAAACCTGCAACCTCGGCATCACGGCTTCCCGCGGGTTGGTGCAGGAGCTGAACAAGGATATGGAGAATGGTTTCCAGCCAACCAAAGACCTCGATCATGTTTCGATCAAGGCGAGCGGTTGCCCGAACTCCTGTGGTCAGCATCATATAGCTTCGATCGGGTTTCATGGCGGAGCAAAAAAACTGAATGGTGTGCTGACTCCGCATTATGAAGTGCTGCTTGGCGGGAGAGTCTCGGAAGATGATGTGGTGTTTGGCACTTCCGTCATTAAGATTCCTGCGAAGAACGCGCCCCAGGCGACAAAAGTTACGCTTGAAGATTTTAAATCCAACAAGCAGGACGGCGAAACCTTTGGTGAGTATTTTGACCGGAAAGGTAAACTCCATTTCCGCGATTTGCTCGATCCGCTCAAATCTTTGCCGGATATTGAGGCATCGCCTGAGTCTTATATCGACTATGGCTCAACAGAAAAATTCAGTCTCGAAGACCGTGGACAGGGCGAGTGCGCCGGTGCTGTCACCGATATGATCACCGACCGCATCACCGAAGCAGAGCGGGCCCACTTCCAGGGCAAGCTCAGCCTTGAAAAGAAAGAGTTCAAGGAAACGGGAGATCACGCGAAGCGTTCGGTCATTGCTTCTGCCCGGGCTCTACTGGTTACGGAAGGAATGGACTTCAATGACGATTGGGAATGTCTGAAAAAATTCCAGTCACTGGTTATCGACATGGAAATTGTATCGGCCAGGTTCGCGAAGCTCATCGACAGCTTTGAGTCGAC
>WAHY01000039.1:0-10612 GCA_009873635.1 Nitrospinota bacterium | reverse complement strand
TACTGGTTACGGAAGGAATGGACTTCAATGACGATTGGGAATGTCTGAAAAAATTCCAGTCACTGGTTATCGACATGGAAATTGTATCGGCCAGGTTCGCGAAGCTCATCGACAGCTTTGAGTCGACGCCTGAAGCGACTGACAATGAGACCGCGCAATGGTGGCTGACCGATGCCGGGGAACTGGTGGAAGAAAGCAAAAACGTTCAGAACAAGATGCAATCGGACAAGTCTTTACGTATTCGTGTTGGGGGAGACGACCCTAAAGAAAAAGCCGCCAAGGGTAGCGGAACTCAGAGCATTGACCTTCTCGGAGTCAAATGTCCGTTCAATTATGTAAAAACCAAAATCAAGCTGGAGACCATGGCATCCGGAAGTGTGCTGGAAGTACTGCTGGATGCGGGCGAACCCTCTGAAAATGTACCACGCAGTATTCAAAATGACGGGCACAAGGTTGTTTCCCTGACCGAAGAAAATGGTCATTTTAAATTGACTGTAGAAAAGGCTTAGACTTAATGATAATCAGTATGACCGGGTTTGGCCGGGCCGAGTGCCAGGATGGAGACTATTCGTATAAAGCTGAAATCCGGTCGGTCAACAACCGATTTATAGAAATCAACACCCGCCTGCCCAAAGCGTTTCTGGACATGGAGCTCCAGTTAAAAAAGCTCGTTAAGTCCCGTTGCTCGAGAGGGTCTATCAACGTCACCATTTCTTTGTCCAACTCAAACGGCAATTCGGGAGAATGGGAGATCAAACCCAATATTGGACTTGCCACCCAATATCTCGATGCATTGAAGGAAATTCAAAACTCCCTGGGGCTTGAAGGCGATATCCATCTGGAATCAGTGGCTGGCATTCGCGATGTCCTGAAAGTGGAACCGGTTGCCATTGACCCTGCAAAAGAAAGCCTGTTGCTGAACATGGCCGAGACAGCGCTGGATTCGCTCCAGAAAATGCGCGAAGAAGAAGGTCAGCATTTACAACAAGACCTTGCGGAACGCATTGACACTGTCGACAAGCTTGCCGGACAAATTGAAGAACGACAGCCGGAAGTCATCAAGGAGTATCAGGCCCGGCTTAAGGAAAAAGTCAAACTGCTTAATGATGGCATAGAAGTTGATGAAAGCCGACTGGCACAGGAAACAGCTATCCTGGCCGACCGGTGCGACATTGCAGAAGAAATTACACGGCTCAAAAGCCACCTCAATCAGTTCAGGAAACTGTTTGAGTCAAATGAACCTGTTGGGAGAAAGCTGGAGTTCATCACCCAGGAAATCAATCGCGAAGTCAACACCATGGGTTCCAAGTCAAGCGATACTCAGATAGCGAACCTGGTCATCGAAATTAAAAGTACCCTTGAAAAAATCAGAGAACAGCTGCAGAACATAGAGTGATTGACTGGTAATTTTTACTACACGAATATATAGATTTCAGGTATCTCCACAATGCACCAAGGACTTCCCATAATATTTTCAGCCCCTTCTGGTACAGGCAAAACCACTACCTGCAAAATATTGCGCGAAAAATTACCTGACTTGAAAGTTGCAGTGTCGCATACAACTCGTGACATCAGGAAAGGTGAAAAGGACGGAGAGGATTATAATTTTGTCTCCACAGAGGAGTTTGAAAATAAAATCAAGAATAATGACTTCCTGGAGTGGGCTCGTGTTCATGACTTTTATTATGGAACTTCGTTACAGTCTGCCGATGAACCTCTGAAGAACGGCTATGACACCCTGATAGAACTGGATGTACAAGGTGTGGAAACTTTGAGAAAAATGAATTACAAGGGAGTATTTATTCTTATCCTCCCTCCATCCCTGGAGGAAATGGAGGCCCGCCTTAGAAAAAGAGGAACAGATTCAGAAGAAAGCATTCAACGGCGGCTTAAAACCGGAAAAGAAGAAATTAAAAAATATAAAATGTACGATTATGTTGTCACCAATAATGAGATTGAAGGTACAGTGAACACTTTCCTCGCTATTATAAAAGCAGAAAAAACGAAAGTCTCGAAATACTGTCCTGGTTCTCCTGATATCCAAGCATTATTAAAAGATGAGGTTGATTAAGAATGTCGTCCGTTGATCTTATGGGGCTGATCCGTGATAACGTTAAAGCCCTGAAGGCTTATCAGGTGGAAAATCTGGACGAGGGCACCAAACTGCACGCCAATGAAAACCCCTACCCTCCTTCATCAGAGCTTTTGCAAAAAATATTTAAACGGCTGGATGATTTTGAACTCAATCGCTATCCTGACCCTGATTGCAGGAACCTGAAACAAGTCATCGCCAAAAAGACTGGTGCTCAACCCGAACAAATTGTAATAGGAAACGGTTCCGACGAATTGATCCAATACCTGATGCAGGTTCTATGCGCTGAAGGAGACACTATCGCCTTTCCGGATCCCACTTTTGCAATGTATGGAATAACAGCGCAATGTCTTGGCCTGACCCCTACCAGTTTTTCACTCAATGACAAATGGGATTTCGAGGCCCAACCTGCCCTGGAAGTTCTTTCCAGGCAAAATGCACGTATAGTTTTTATCAGTTACCCAAACAACCCGACAGGAAACTGTTTTTCTGAACAGGCCATTCAACAGGTGATCGAACAATTTGAGGGTATTGTAGTGCTTGATGAGGCCTATCACGACTTTGCCGGGAGAAGTTTTTTAAAACAAATGGAAAAACACAATAACCTGGTTATCTTACGAAGTCTGTCGAAAATCGGTTTAGCGGGTCTCCGGATAGGGTTTGGAATTTTTCCAGGCATACTTGCTGAGCAGATCAACAAGGTACGCCTGCCCTATAACTCAAACACCCTTTCCCAGTGGGTCGCAACGGAACTGCTGAATGATTTCAACTACGTACAAAACCAAATCGATTCGATCATCGAAGAGCGTGACCGGTTGACGAAAGAGTTGTCAAAATTGTCTTTCATCAATGCGTACCCTTCAAATTCAAACTTCATCTTGTTCAAGGTTCCTGAAGGTGGCAAAAAGTTATTTAACGAATTAAAAGAAAATGGAACACTTTTGAGAAACCTGGACTCACATCCCAGATTAAAGGATTGTCTGCGAGTTACTGTAGGGACTAAAGAAGAGAACGACCTGTTCCTGAAACAAATAACATCCCTGTAAACCGGAACAAGTAATGTTATGCAGCGCTGGATAAAAAGAATTTTTCTCACTGGTTTTTGGGGGTTTTTAATACTGACCTGGGTCGTGATCAGTGTATTTTATTACCAAGGTTCCCGCCCTGCCAGCGATGACAAGAGTCCCGTCATTTTTGAAGTTAAACCGGGAATGCCCCTGAAGCAGGTAGCTCGCGACCTATACAACCAGGGATTAATTCGCAGCCCAAGTGCTTTCAAAGCTATAGCCTTTATTCAAGACAAGCAAACGCATGTAATGGTTGGTGAGTACAGCCTGGCACCTTCCATGCTACCTGCTGAAATTATCAACAGGATCACTTCAGGAAAAACTGTACCGCATCCTGTTACCATCCCAGAGGGTTTCCGGATAACAGAAATCGCCGCACTTCTTGAGTCAAAAGGTTTGGCCGACGCTGAAACCTTTATACGTCAGACCCGGAACAAAGATCTGATCAAATCATTGGATATACCCACTGACAGCCTGGAAGGATATTTATTTCCAGAAACTTATCATTTCAGCAAGTTCACACCTGAGAAAAAAATAGTCGCAAAAATGGTGGACACATTCAGGAAACAAGTATTAACGTCTCAATTGCCCGAAATCGCAAAAGACAGCCCTCTTTCATGGCACGAAATTATCACTCTGGCCTCCCTGATTGAAAAGGAAACAGGACTGGATGCAGAGCGCAAAATGATTTCTTCCGTCTTTCACAATCGGTTAAGAAAAAATATGCGTTTACAAACAGACCCTACGGTTATTTACGCAATCGAAAAGTTTGACGGAAATATTCGCAAGCGTGATTTAAAAATAGATTCCCCATATAACACATACAGGTATAAAGGTCTTCCCCCAGGGCCTATTGCAAGCCCGGGAATTAAATCAATCGTGGCGGCAATATCCCCCATTGAATCAGACCATCTGTACTTTGTTTCCCGGAAAAATGGCAGTCACCATTTTTCCAACACACTGGCAGAGCACAATCGGGCAGTGCAAAAATACCAGTTGAGAAAAATTAGTTCCCGAAGATGAATTCTTTCTCCATATAGAACAGCAAGTTAAACAAGGTTCTTATCTTGTAAAAATAGAATCTGCCTGCGAACAATCTCATTACAAGAAACATCGATCCCGAATCTTTTGCCCTCCTTTACGATCACTCCATTGAGCGCTTCAATCTCTGTTTGTTTCCCGGCCCGGATATCCTGCAACATTGAAGATTCATGATCATAGGTGCTGGGTAAAAGTTGGCTATAAAAAACCTTCAGGTAATCCCCGACGTTTTCCCAATGACTGTCATGACCTAATTTCCTCATAACCTGAAATGATTCTTCTATGATTTGCTCCATAAGAGTCCGACTGTTTTCATTCTCACCCAGGTGACCATATGGAACTTGCAATATGGCGCCCAAGGCATTGAGCGGACAGTTATAAAGCATTTTTGCCCAGATATCTTTTCCTATTTCATTGGTAACAGCGCATGGCATACCAGCCTGATTCAGAGCATCCGCCAAAATCATTAACTGATCTGTTTCGCCTTGAAAAAGGCTACCCAAATGAACCGGTTGTGCATGAACAGTCACCTCCACCACATCAGGCTCCGGGCGGATGAACCCGGTAATAACCCGTGCGTTATAAATTTGTTTTTCAGGAAAGTAGTTGGCAAAAACTTCAGCATTCCCCCAACCATTTTGGCAAAGAATAATAGGCGTTTGTTGTTGAGGCAGGTTCGATTCTTTATTTAATTGCCGGGCCGAGCTTTCCGTATCAAATGACTTGGTACAGACCAGGCAGAAATCATAAGCGTCTCCTTCTGACAGAGTCAATGAAACCGTTAGCTCTTGCGGAGAAAATTTGGCCGGACCAAATAGCCCTTGCCTTTTTAAGCCATTTTTTCTTAATGCTAGAACTGTTTTTTCACTGCCCACAAGATGAACCTGATGTCCGCCCTGAATCAAAAAACTGGAAAGTCCCAGTCCTACTGCACCTGCCCCAAAAATCAATACTCTCACTATTTCTTATTTCCCAATCTGTATCAGAATTTAAATTAAAGAAAAACCTGCACCCTGCTCTATGGATAAACTATCAATCTTTATGAATCATATTCAGATATACTTTTTAATATCTAAAGCATCATTGATAAATTTGCCAAAGAAAGATAAACTGCCTGGGTAACAAGTTCTACTTGCTGAAAATTAACACCTCTTCGGATTTACCGAAAGGAGAAAATATTATGAATATAGAAAACCACCAAACACAGTTCAATTATGAAGAGTGGCTCAAGCAATTTTACCGTTTTGCAGAAACAGCCCGCCAGTTCTTTAATGAACTTTTAAAAGGAATAAAAACCTTGTCTCTAAAAAGTTTGTCGGAGGCATGGAAGGAAATCAGTGCCGTTATCCCTCGGCTCACAGCTCAGGATTTTATTGTTGCCGCATTAATAAGCATAACCGGAATGATTGGCGCCATAATTTTCATGGCCGGACTGGGGCTTTTCGCATATCAGGCATTTCTCTGGTTACAGGATGGTACCTGGACCGAGTTCCCGCTTTTTGTTGTATTCAACTTTCTTTTTGAGAATACCGCCCTGCACCAGTGGATGGTTCAACCTGAATCGTGGTTCGGGCTGCAAAAATTGTTTTCCTGGTTTTTGGAATCTATTCCTCTTTCAATGGCTTTAATGGTTCCCGGTTTTTCCATAGCACTGTTCATGGCAGGGGTTATGGTGGTGATCTCAACCTATCGCTTTTATCAGTTGCGAAAAAGGAATGACTGAAAACACACCATCACTCAAGGAAAAGCTGGAGGGGTCAAAAAAATACCTCCAAAACGCAGATCTTAAAGGAGCCGAGCTGGAGGGGGCTGACCTCAAAGGTGCTGAGATGGGAGGCGCTGATCTTCACCAGGCCAACTTGAAGAAAATATTTCTCAGTGAGGCAAATATTTCCAGAGCCAACCTGACTGAGGCTGATCTTTCAGAAGCAAACCTGAGTGGAGCTGACCTTAATAAATCAAACCTGGGAGGTTCCAATCTGCAAAACGCCTATATGAGGCGTGCCGATCTCCGTGGTGCCAATTTAAGTGAAACCAATTTAAACAAAGCCAACCTGAGAGAGTGCGCATTATTTAAAAGCTGGATGAAAAAAGCCGACTGCAGTGAAGCCAACATGCAAAACATTAAAGGAGCACAAATGCAGATGCAGGGTGCTGTGCTTAGAAAAACCAAACTGGAAGGCGCAGACCTTTCAGGTGCCCGGCTTGATGGTGTTGATTTTAATGCCGCCAGTCTGCAGACAGCAAACCTGAGCCGGGCAAATTTTAAAGAAGCAATCCTCAACGAAGCTGATTTACGTGGAGCCAATTTACGCTATGCAGTGGGATTAACGCGCGAACAGGTTGAGCTTGCCAGGATTGACAAAAATACCCTTATGCCCAGCCATCTTAAAGTTAAATGGAATTCTGAAACCAAATTTGAAATCCTGGATAAGAAAAATTAAAACTCTTTACATTTGGTTTCGCCGGTCAATTTCCCCCAGAAGCTCCCCTACTGTTTGAATATTAACCAGGTCACGGTGACCAGATACCATACCAATGATCCCCACGCTTAGAGGGAAAGGTTCGTCCCTGTCACGCAAGATAATTGTCCCCGTTACATCCTTCTCATTAAACTGGGGAATGTGTTCTACTTTAAGAGGAAGCTTAATTTTCTCAACTTCCACGTTGAAAGCATATTGCTTTTCCAAATATAGCTGCAGTTCTTCAACCTCATCATGGGATAAAAGATAGTTGGCTCGGCGTTGAATCCATAGCATGTCCTTGCCGGTCTGCGGCAAGTTTTTATAGCCGTCTATCAACTTCTCATATGGGGCTAATGGTTCATCACGAAAATAGCAGACCCAATCCACCCTCACAAAATTCTCAGGGTTTTGTCCAAACAATAGTCTCGATGAGTCAATTAAAGAAAAAGCATGATAGAGTGTCACTCTAAATATCTCCTGCCATTCAGAGGTGATCAAATTTTTATTTTAAAACTTCTCACATACCCTGGCTACAGAGCGTATGATAGGAACTATATAATTTTAACCGACACCTGTAATTTTTTCATGGACAAAATATGCACAATGATAGAAAACTTATAAGATTTAACGCCGCGACGGGATTTTCTGTGGTTTTAGAGTTTGGAAGTATTAAAGAAAAAAGTGAATATGAGGAAAAAATTAAAAATGCCGGACTCAAATGTGAAACCATTAAAGACTTCAATTTAAACTTTGATCAGGCCGACCTGTTTATGGATATGAGAAGCATTGAATGCAGGGAGCAGTTTGATCTGGATGATTGGATCTAGCCGATATTTACATTGCTTACCGAGTCAGCCACCACGATTCGCAACAATATTTCGCAAAGCATTCAACCTGTCAGTCAAAGTCTGGGGCTTTTTTTCACGGTCCTGTAAAAAACGTGTGAACCAATCCAGCCCTTCTCCAAGTCGCGGATCCATTTTTATGGCACGTTCATAATCGGAGATTGCCTGCGGGTAAAGTCCCATACGGTCCTGCAGAATTCCCCGGTTAGCAAACGATACGGCAGAACCCGGGTCCTTTTCCAGTACTTCATTAAATGCGTCCAGGGCTTCTCTGTCACGCCCTAACTGCATGAGCGTCCTGGCCCTTCCCCTTTTAGCGTGGATAAAATCAGGATGTTCGCGAATACTGGTTTCATAGTGTTGTAATGCTTCTTCGTAATTTCCATCCGTATACAGTGCTACAGCACGACTGAAAGAAGGACCACCAGGGTGCGTTTCCTTACCAGTCCCTTTATAAAAAGCCCACCACAGTGAAGAAAAAATCAAAACGATACCAATGTAGCGGATGCCTTTATAAACCCGGTCGGTAGTCATGGCAAGAGAGCAATATTTCTTTAGATTTTGAAAAGGGAGAGTTTGAACCTCCACGAAAGGAAAAACAAGCTAATCCTGGAGTTTCCAATGGGCAAGGCGTATACCATCTTTCTGAGACTTGCGAGCGAATCTTTCAACCCCTACTGTGGAAATATTGTCGCCGTTATAAACAGCATTGACAAAATTGGCTACGATTTCAGGGTGGCTTTGACCAAATTCAGGAATCTTTTTTCCAACCCAATCGAATGTAGATTCATCCGAAGTATAAAACCTGATAAAAGTCGAAAGATGCAGTATCAAACTATTTCGCCCCACATACCTTGGTTCACGTTTAGAAGTTCCATTAATTGCGGAAACAGGAAACTGAAGGCCCCCTATTCTTCTACGCGAATCCATTTTGTCCTTTTCAGGAATATATTTTGATGCCAGGAAACAGGCAGACAACATACAGCTTTCCAGATTTCCATAAGGGAACTCATTGTCTCCCTGCCGCAATCGTTTTATCCCCTCTATGGCCATCTTTCCTTTGGGAGAACAGCAGAAATAGGCACGCCAGACTTTAAATTCTTTTACCGTATTGATCATCATATTCAGTCTCCGTTAATTACTGCTTGCAGGATCTGGCGCCAGATTTTGTTCCGCAACGTAAGTTTGACTGCCTCGCTGGTGGACCAACACATGGTACCAGGGCTTGTCTTTTGGCGGCCTGCTCCGGGCCATCTCCTCATACCACTCATCCGTTTGCTTGAATTCCAGATCCACCCCCAAAATGATTCCACGGTAGTCAAAAAGTTTATGATATATCAATTGTCCAATACAAAATTTTGCTTTAGCCTTTTCCATAACGATTCTTGCTTATCCCTATCAATCCAAATTTTTAAACTTATAAACCTTTCATACTTTCTGTTTACATTTATAAGTATCTTCAGAAGTCCAGATCACTTCAATATAATCCGGCATCTGGGTATTACTATCAATGATCGAAAGTTCCAATTCCTGGGGTGAAATATTTTTAACTCTGCTAAGGTCCACTCCCTGAAATTTGGTCTCAATAAGCTCTGCTCCCTCAAAATCAGAGTCCGTCAGATCTGCACCACGAAAATCCGCATCGCCCAGTTTGGAGTTTACAAAACTAGTAGAAACCAGACAAGCCTGTTTTAAGCTGGCCTCACTTAAATTTGCTTCAGAAAAATCGGCTTCCCTGCAATCTGTCCCATTCAACTCCGCAGCAACCAAATCGGCCCGAATCATTTTAGTCCCGGCCATTTTTCCCTTTCCAATATTGGCACCGCGACTGAAATAACCTTCCCTCTGATAACGTCCTGAAAGTTTGGCTTCGGTCAAGTCTGCTCCTGATAGATCAACTCCAAGAAGGTTGGCCTCCACCAGGCTGGCACGTATGAGGTCACAACCAACCATTACAGTCTGCGAAAGATTGGCTCCCATTAAATCAGCAGAGTTAAGGTTGCATCCTTCCATATTTGCCCGGGTGAGGTTGGATTTTTGCAAGGTCGCTCCAGACAAATTTGTATTTTTTAAATTGGCACGCATGGCTTTGACAGAAAAAAGGTTTGCCCCGGTAAAATCTGTGCCCTCAAGGTCTGCCATGACTAAATCGGCAGAAATGAGATTGGCATTTTTCAAATCCATATTGGACAAATCCATACTCTTCAGGTTTGCGCCTTCAAGATTCTTATTCGAATTTTTAATTTTCTCTCTATCCCACATTGACTATGAACTAAATATTTAATGGAAACCCAGTTGCTTTGACGCCTTAATAAAGACTTTCAATCTATTCATACCGGAAGCTAAAGTCAAATAGTTCCTTTAATTATCTGAGATTATTGACAAAACTGGGTTACACTGGATGCGCCAATCTATTCGAGGCTATCATGAACGGTTCAATTAACAATCAAACCGGTTTTACCTTGATAGAGTTATTGATCGTTATAGCTATTGTAGGAATTCTTGCTGTTGTTAGTGGCTCACAATATATACAACTTAAGGAACGCGCCTACGATTTGGATGCACAAACCAGCCTTCAACATCTTTACCGTGCCTGCAAAATATACTGGGGCAATAACAGCTCAACCAGTGTTTGTGATGTCAGTGCCGTCTCTGGTCCATCATATGGTTTCGTGTCTTCCTCAAATATAACCATTTCAGGGTCGGGAACAGAATCAACTTTCAGCGCAACAGCCAACCACAGCGCAAGCACAAACACACTGACCATAAATTCAGCAGGAGCTGTCTCCTGATTCCGATTCTCGACGGAACCGTATGAAATCCTAAAGAATGCCCCCGAGGCGATTCGAACGCCTGACCTACGGATTAGGAATCCGTTGCTCTATCCAGCTGAGCTACGGGGGCATCTTTATTTACAATGATTTACCTAAACCCTTCTTTCAACCTGTGTAAAATTTGTGTCAATTAATTCTGAACTTAGGCTACTTTACTCATTTTCTGCTTCTCGTCAAGAGAACTATACTTTACCAATCTCTCAACATACTCAAGAATTTTGAGAAAGTTGCGTTTTCCCTTGTAGTAGTGTGAATACCGCCAAGTTAC
>WAHY01000038.1 GCA_009873635.1 Nitrospinota bacterium | reverse complement strand
CAAAATTTTCAGATTATCGCTTCACATAGGGTGATCACCCGTCTTGGTGAAGGAATGGACACCCAGGGGAAACTGATGGAGCCCAGAATGTCTGCTACCCTTTCGGCACTGTCGACTTTCCAACAGGATTGCAAGAGGCACGGCAATCCCCCACTCTATGCTGTCGCTACAAGTGCAGTACGAGAAGCCTCAAATGGCAAAGATTTTGTCCGCCTCGCAAGAGAACAAACGGGTATCAACATTGAAATCATTCCCTGGGAGGAAGAAGCCCGACTCACACTGGAAGGAGTTTTCTGGAAAATACCTCATAAAAACCGAAGGACGCTCACTTTTGATATAGGAGGGGGTAGCACTGAGTTCATTCTCTCTGAAGGAAAGAAGATCGTTGGCTTTTGCAGTAGCCCTTTAGGAGTTGTGAGACTGACAGAAAAATTTATTCATAAACATCCGGTAGACCATACGGAATATGAAAACCTGGTCTTGCACCTGAGAACAGAATTAAAATCGATCAAAGAAAAGCTGTCGACCTTAATTCCAGAAGTCTTGATCGGCACAGCCGGGACAGTCACAACTTTAGCCGCCTTGAATGAAAATATCTACCCTTATGATCCGGATAAAATACACGGCACCTTGATACCTCGACAAGATATTGAAAGATTGGCTCAAGAATTAAAAAATAAATCTCTGGATGAAAGGCTGGAATTAAAACCGCTCGAAAAAGGCCGCGAGGACCTGATCATAGCAGGAACTGTGATCGTCCTTGAAACCATGCGGGCATTTCAATGTGACCCTCTGCTGGTCAGCGAATACAGCCTGCGTGAAGGGATCATTCTGAAAGCCTTGAAAGCTCTGGAAACCAATACTCCCTGACTGCGCCTGATATTTCCATAAAACCCTGACTAAAAAGAACTTGAGAGCCGATTGAATTTGACTTCAAAGTCCAATTCAGATATTGTTTTTCTTCACCATGGCTACTAAAAAGAATTCTACAAAAAAACTGGTTTCCATCAAGAGAGCCCAAAAATCATCAGGACACCCCATGAAAGGCCGGGATATTCTGGTTAAAGCCCTTGAGAATGAAGGGGTTAAAGTTATTTTTGGCTATCCCGGTGGCGCTTCAATGGAAATCCATCAGGGATTGACCCTGACGAATAAAATCCGTATGGTCCTGCCCCGTCACGAACAGGGTGGTTCCTTTGCGGCTGGGGGTTATGCCAGGGCCACCGGAGAAGTTGGCGTTTGCCTGGCAACATCGGGTCCCGGAGCCACCAATTTGATTACCGGAATCATTGATGCCAAGATGGACTCCATTCCCCTTGTCGCCATCACCGGCCAGGTACCCAGTAAAGTTTTAGGCAGTGACGCGTTTCAGGAAACAGATATCATGGGAGCGACGTTCCCCCTGGTCAAGCACAGCTATATGATCCAGAATGTTTCAGAAATTCCCCGGGTCATCAATGAGGCATTCCATATTGCACGGACGGGCAGACCCGGACCTGTTCTGGTAGATCTTCCCAAAGATATTCAACAGCAGGAAGGCATTGCTGATTTTGACGTTTCTTTTGACTGTCCAAGCTACAGGCCAAACTTAAAACCTTCAGTCCTGCAATGTAAAAAAGCGGCACACGCAATTCAAACTGCAAAGCGTCCGCTGATCTATGCAGGAGGTGGTATCATAAGTAGTAGAGCTTCAATAGAACTAAGAGCATTTGCTAAAAAAACAGGAATTCCAGTTACTACAACAGTAATGGGTTTAGGGGCCTTCCCTTCTAATGATCCGCTTTCTTTACGTATGCTGGGAATGCATGGAGCGGTGTACGCCAACATTGCAATAAACCATGCAGATCTTGTTATAGCAATGGGTGTACGTTTTGATGATCGTGTTACTGGAAAACTTTCAGAGTTCTGCAAAAATGCACAGTTTATCCACGTTGATATTGATCCATCAGAAATCAATAAAAATATTTTTGTGGACATCCCGATTCAAGGTGACGTTAAGCAGACATTAAAAATTCTTCAAGAGTATGTCAAACCTAAGAAAGATATCAAACCCTGGATCAAACAAATACAAGAATGGAAAAAGGAATTCCCCCTTGAGTTTGAACTTAAAAAAGGGGAAGTTGTGCCAGAATCTGTAATCAGTGATATCAATAAACTTGCAGATAAAGACGCGATTTTTTCTGTTGGTGTTGGCCAGCACCAGATGTGGGCAGCCCAGTTTTTGGATTTTGAAAAGCCCAATAACTGGTTATGCTCATCTGGTTTAGGCGCAATGGGTTATGGTCTACCCTCAGCTATGGGCGCCCAGGTTGCTTTTCCCAAAAAACAGGTTATCAATATTGAGGGGGACGGGAGTTTCCTGATGAACATTCAGGAACTGCAAACCCTGAAGATAGAAAATATCCCGGTAAAAAACATTGTTCTCAACAATGCACACCTGGGAATGGTGGCTCAATGGGAAGACCGTTTTTATAAATCTATTCGCGGACATACCTTCATTGGCGATGCTAACTTTGCCGAAGTTGCGAACGCATTTGGCATTAAGTCGGAAAGTATTTCCGACCCTAAAGAAGTTGTTCCAGCTCTCAAGCGAATGCTCAAACATAAAGGGCCTTACGTTCTTGATGTTAAGTATCCTTACAATGACAAAAGCCATGGTCACGTTATGCCAATGATTCCAGCGAACCATACTTATCTGGATACATGCCTAGATGCATCCACCTCGCTTCGAGACTACTGGAAAGAAAAAGGCCTGCTGGACGACTGATGGCTGGTTCGTTGAACCAAGAATTCGTTGCTCCACAAACACAGTGACACCTCACTTCCCGAACCCATGCAAAATCTAAATCGTGGAACATTGAAACTGTTCCTGCTGATGGGACCTGTGCTATTGGCAACGTTTCTATTTTCCTGGTCGATTTTTCATTCAGACCTTTCCAAAAGGGAAGCGCGCGAAGGAGTTCCCGTTGTTAACATGATGCGCGGTGGAAATCCCTGGCTGCCCCAAATTAACCCGGAACAGTTACGCACCAAACCTCCATTGTTCTACTGGTCGGGTCTTCTATCCTCAAAAATTCTTGGTGGTGTGGATGAAGTCTCCCTGCGTATCCCTTCAGTTATAGCAGGCGCGGGCACAGTTTTCCTCACCGCATATTTAGGCATGCGCCAGTTCACCCCGGTTATCGGATGCATTGCGGGGTTAATCATAGCCTCTTGTTGGAGGTTTGCTTATCTGGGGAGCCACGCCCGAATCGATATGCTCTTTACTTTTTTCATCACCCTGGCTTTTGTTGCAATGTGGGAACTGGCACGTATTGAGAAACAAAGGACGTCTCTCAAATGGCTGGCTGGCATAGCAATTGGCCTGGCTGTATTAACGAAAGGTCCATTAGGGCTGCTGTTTCCCTTGTTCGCGATATTTTTTTTCAGCCGGGCTGTTAAATTTGATGTTCCATGGCTGCATCTTTTCCTATTACCGTTATCAATGGCAGGTCTCTGGCTGGTATTTGGGCTGATCGACGGAGGAAAAGAGTTTGCCACCATGATTCAACAGGAAACCCTTGGAAGGATTACGGGAAATACCAGTATACAAGTTCACCGCAAACCTTTTTTTTATTACTTGCCGCAAATATTTGGCGGCATGGCTCCATGGAGCTTGTTCCTCCCTTTCGCGATCTGGTATGGAATAAAAGACCTGCGCCATAATGTCCCCTGGAAATTTTGCGCCATAGCATTGGCAACACTATTTATATTTCTTTCTATGTTTCCAGGCAAAAGGGGAGACTATCTCCTGCCACTTTACCCCATGGGCGCAATTATTCTCGCCATTTTCTTTTCGCAATTTGGTGCCGCGAATTCTGGAATCAAATTCAGCATGCTCATCCCCACCTGGATCATAATGGGAATAATGTTGATACTTGCACTGTTGCTGGTTTTTGGAACCCTTCTTCCCGAATTGAATTTAGATTCCTATTCGGCTTTTATAAATTCACGGGATCGCTGGATGGCCCAGCAGCTTTATCACAAACATCGGCCTGCTGCTCTTTTCCTTGCGGCAGGTGCGCTGGGTATGTTAATTTTTTCGAAATATCTTAGAGAGGCTCTTTATAAAAAATCGGGAATAAACCTTACAGGACTGTTAGCAGGGTGGGCTCTTCTTCTGTATCTCACGGTTCACGGACCTGCGGCAAGAGTTGTTAATGAATATAGTTCGTTTAGGCCTTTTTCGGAAGAAATCAAAAAGCTCTCGAACGGTCGGCCTCTTTTCAGCCGTATTAAAGCAAGAGAAGATCTACTATACTATCTGGACTTGCCAGTAACGGATGTTAACAACGAAGCACCCGGCCCTGATGCTTTGATAATTATGAAAAAAGAGCACAGTTCAGACTGGTTGAAACATTATCCTGATCAAAAAATTATTTTAGAGATGAACGCGTCTTTTGAACCCTATCAACTAATAGGAAAACCCTGACGCCCTTAGCCCGGACTATTTTCTTGCCTCTCACTGAATCGACAAAATTCAAACTGGATTATTGGATTCAATGGATAATAAGGGTGGACCTCGTTATCCTTTTGTTGCTTTTCATTAACGGCCACTTTGAACTTCCTTTTCCCTTGCCCGGGAAAAAGCTGAACAACCCTCTCGCCCTGCTATTAATTTTGTTTTTCCTGCGCGGAGTATTAAATACCCCGTTTCGTGACCGTCAACTGGCAAAACTGGAAAAACTGCTCACCAGCCAACCCGATAGAACTTATTTTTTTGTTTTATTGTTTACCATCGAAATCGGACTGCAAATAATGTGGTTCGCTTATCCCCTTGAGTTTCTCTGGAACCTGAACGCCGAGCAGGGATACGGCACCCAGTTTTCTGTCATTCAACTCTATATTCTGGGGCTTGTTGTAATGATGACCGCATGGGCCGACTGCGGTTCAAATGCCGACTGGAAAGATAAACTGCCCTGGTATCTGGTCGCCAGTGTTTATTTTTTTATTGGGCTGGATGATTGTATCGCTATCCACGAAAACCTGATTTTCTGGAGCCAGAATATTATTCCCGATTCAACGACTTTCCATTTCATCCACGAGTGGTTGTGGTTTTATGGTCCTGTCGCTTTGGTTGTGGTGGTTTTTCTCAGCCGGTTCTTTTTAAAAAAATTCCTCTACTCACCGGCAATCATCGTCACGATGTTTGTGGCCTTGATGTTCTGGATCTCGGTCCTCCTGCTCGAAGGCCTGGCTAAAAATATTGTTGATCCGTTGGGAGTGGATTACGGTCGCATACTTATCGGCATCGAGGAAGGTTCAGAAATGATCGGGGCAACCCTTTTCATGCTGGGGTTCAGCAAGCACCTTAAAAATATTCTGGAAGGGAAAAAAGCGATCACAAAATCCAGCTGACCAACTTCCAGCCGTTCAATAAAAACTATAACTCGTTACCCTCACGTTTGAGACTGTATTCCAGATAGGCGCGGCGTATATTCGCGTCAATCCATTCGAGTTTTTTCCAGCCTCTATACTGTTCCATTAAAACCGGACGGATCGCATCCTGGGTTTCTTTAAGGGACTTGCCCTCTTTCAAATTTTTTAGCACCATTCCTTTAAGTTTGAGCAGGTAATGCTTCATCGCTATAAGCACCGGCTTGCCACCGGGCTGACCATGACCGGGGATGTAAATTTCCGCGTCAATGTCTCCCAGCAGATTCATCGCTGAAAGCCACTCTGCCAGATACGCATCCCCCATGTGAGGAATTCTTCCGGTCGTGACCAGGTCGCCAGTGATCAGGGTTTTCAACTGGTCTATATAGATGAAAACATCTCCATCGGTGTGCCCCCGCACGTGGAGCAACCTTAAACTGTATCCACCCACATACAAATTCATCTCGTCTTTAAAAACCATATTCGGCGGAGTGATGTCTATCTCATCCAATCCGGGAATGCTCCGGGACCTGAAAGCCTCCAAATGGTCTTTGCCGGAATCACCAAACAGGTTTTTACGAACACTCTCATGGGCGATGATGGCACCAAACTTTTTAAAAACCTGGTTACCAAAAGTGTGGTCGCCGTGATAATGCGTGTTGATGGTGTAAAGGATGGGAAGGTCTGTCTGCTTGCGAATTTCTGCCAATACCTTTTCCGCTTCACCCGGGGTCACCCGGGTATCCACCACAATCACCCCGTCACGGGTAACGAGAAAGGTTGTGTTCGAGTCCACCCCCTCACCATCCACAACGGTGAAAAGGTTCTTCCACACTTCAACGGTTTTAAACCCTTCGGCATTGCAAATGCCGGTCAAAACACTGACGAATGTCCACGTGGCAAAAAACCATCTGAATCCCTTAACGGCCATACACCCCCCTGTTTAACAAATAATTAAAAACCCGTAATTCTATGGAAACGAGGCGCATGGTAGCATTCCCTCCCTTGACTGGCAAGTAGGGCCTGAAACCCCTATTTTCTATAAGTTAACGCCCTTATGATGCATGCTCCCAACCTTTCTGGAATAGTCAGGTTTCCCCCAAATATGCACCGTTCCCTTTCTATTTCTTTAACCTATTGAATTTTTGTGGTATTTTAAGTTCATGGATACATTGAACAAGAAGAAGTATGATTTTCTGTTATACCTTCTTGAAGAAGGCGATGCGATGGTGTGTCTTGATGCCCGACTTCCTGAAGTGGATGTCCCGGCGAGCCATAAAGACAACTCGTCCCTGAACCTGATCTTTAACCTGAGTTTCAAGAAGCCGATTGAAATTACAGAAGAAGGTATTTACGCTTCGCTGGCCTTCAACGGCAGACCGCATCAATGCGCGATTCCTTTTGAAACCGTGTGGGCCATCTATGATCCTAAAATGAAGAACGGGCAGGTCTGGGAAGAAAGCATTCCCAAAGATATGAATCTGGCCGACCAGACCATGGTGGCCCAGCCGGAAAAACCTGTGGCAAAACTGATGTCTGTGAAGTCGGGCGGCAAACCTTCCGAACTACCTAAAACAGAGGGCAAACGCGACCGCAGTCACCTGCGCGTCATCAAATAATTCGATCCTTTACAAAAAATTGAGGATGGATTACAATCTGCCTCTGCTCTGTAGATCTCAAGAATACAAAATATGGTGGGCGTAGCTCAGTTGGTAGAGCTCTGGATTGTGGCTCCAGCGGTCGCGGGTTCAAATCCCGTCGCTCACCCCATTTTTCCTATTCGGCTAGGATAGATAGGTTCAACCTGTTCTGGTCTTAAAACCCAAAAAGAGGTAAACTTAAATTAGGAAATAAAAACTTAAACAGGCTTTATATTCCTGGAAAAAAATGATGTATAGAAAAATTTACTGCTTACCAATAATTTCTATGTGCCTTTTTGTCTTCGCCTGTGCTGCGGGAACCACCAATATCTCAATACAAACGGCAAAGAATGAAATCTTTAAGGAAAACTCATGCAACTTTCCTATTAACCCCTCCAATATGCTGGCGCTTGTTTTTTCCTATAAACCCACCATGCGTTATCTAACCAACGCTGATGATTTCTGCCGTTTTAATTTTTCGGATATGTTGAAAAAGAGTGTTAAGGAGTCATTAATAATGACAGATGGGTGTGAAAAGGTGACCCTTCAGGACATAGAAGATGCCCTTCATCGACCAGAAACTCTTAATAAAAGATTAAATTATTTATCCGAAGGTTAAACCCTTATTTCAGCCACCACAACTTATCCCAAGACCATAAATTTCATAAGTCATAATTTAGAGAGATATTTACCCATACCTCAAGGTATTGAATATTTCCCTCAACAAGAGTTTTTTCCCCTTATTCCAGCTTATAAAAGAATTTAGATATATTGTTAGAGGAGAAAACTGCTCTACACGAAGCGTGTCAGGTACCACAAAAAGTTCGGTAAGGAATGTCAGTTTCTGGTGCCGGCTCGGCATAGGCTTCTTTCCCTTCGATTTCATCATAAGGATGGTTCAAAACTGACAGCAGTTTTGAAAAAGGAACCATATCTTGATGAGCCGCGGCGGCCAAAAGAGCTTCTTCTACTTTATGGTTACGCGGGATATAAATCGGGTTGACCCGGTCCATCGTTTCCGGGCTAGCCGCAGAGTCTTCCTGTTCCAGGCGTTTTAGCCAACGATACTCCCAGGCATCATAGGCACCAAGCTCCTTGAACTGTTGTCGCACAACTTCGCGATCCCCACGCAAAACACCTGAAAGACGACGAAAAACAAGTGTGAAGTCTGCTTGACCTTCTGCCATAACATTCAGCAGATCGTTGATCAGTTGCATGTCACCAGAGTTTTCGCTCGACAAACCAATTTTGGATCGCATTCCGGTAAGCCAATAGGATTCGTAAAGTGGATGAATACTTTCGATCACTTCAGTTAACATTTCTATTGCTTGCTTATTGTCGGAGTTGACAAGCGGGATAAGTGTTTCCGCCAATCTGGTAAGGTTCCAGATCAGGATCTGGGGTTGGTTCGCATAGGCATAACGTCCATGATGGTCTATCGAACTGAACTTAGTAGTTGGCGAATATCTGTCCATAAATGCACAGGGGCCATAATCTATAGTTTCTCCAGAGATGGTCATGTTATCGGTGTTCATCACTCCGTGGATAAAACCTACACACATCCATTGAGCTACAAGAGAAGCCTGTGCGTCGGCAACAGCCGCGAAGAATGCCAGATAAGGATTATCCGCATTGGCTGTCTCGGGATAGTGTCTCTTGATTGAATAATCAGCAAGTTCGCGGACTTTATTTTCATCTCCCCGCGCTGCACCATATTCGAAAGTGCCTACACGTATATGGCTAGCCGCAACACGGGTGAGAACAGCACCGGCGAGAAGGGTTTCCCGATAAACATTATTTCCTGTAGCAACGGCAGCCAAGGCACGTGTAGTAGGTATTCCAAGAGCATGCATGCCTTCCCCCACAAGATATTCACGCAACACCGGACCCACTGCTGCCTTACCATCTCCACCACGAGAAAACGGGGTAGGGCCCGAACCTTTCAACTGGATATCCCTTCTTTTTTGCCGTTTGTCTATCACCTCACCTAGTAAAAGTGCTCGCCCATCACCTAATTGCGGTGAAAACCCCCCAAACTGATGCCCTGCGTATGCTTGAGCAATAGGCTTTGAACCTTCAGGTATAACATTGCCGCAAAAAATTTCTAAACCTGCTTCAGTGTCAAGTGCCAAGGAATCAAGTCCAAGTTCATCAGCAAGGGAATGATTGAATTGCAGAAGTTTCGGAGAAACAGCATGCTCAGCCTCACAAAACTTAAAAAAGCCTTTAAGACTTCTTGCAAAACTGTTATCAAGGCTGAAATATGGTTTCTTTGACTCTGTTGACATTACTCTCAAAATTCTCCCAGTTTCGGCATACTTAACTTATTTCTTCAATTATAAAAGTATCAAGTATTTTGATGTCAATTAGAGCAAATAGGATTGATATTATTCAAATTAAATTTAAACAAAAAATTGCTTTGAACAAGCCAATTTTGAATAAACTTGCACTTTTATATCGATCATCTTATTAAAAGTAATAATCTAAAATTTTCTTGTTCCTTTCCAATCAAATTACAAGTAGAATATATCTTAATAAGAAATATTTATTAAGGGATCATCTACCATAATTCCAAAAGCTAGCCTGTGGCTTATATTATTTCTTTAATGACTTCGGGTTTTAACCTTTTTTTGCTTTTTTTGTGTGAAACTTAATTTTAGAATTATCAAAAATCCCGTTGCTCAAACTGATTTTTTAAAAATTGCGCCCGTAGCTCAGCTGGATAGAGTTCCGGACTTCGAATCCGTAGGTCGCAGGTTCGAATCCTGCCGGGCGTGCCATTATTGAGCCCCAAGGCTTAATTAAACAGGGGTTTCTCCTGTTAGAATAAGGTGGATAACGTATTGAGCCATTATAGAAACTTCTGGCTTGCAAATGCTTTGACTTGAGCAACTAAGTAAAAGAAGGAGATTGAAATGCGTAATCTGAAAATAAGGCTCTTCATAATTTTAGCTTCGACTATATTTCTGTTCTTAAGTCAAAGTGCCTTGGCTACAACCGCAATGAACTCCATAGGTACTGGTAGCACTTCTAGTTACTCCTATGGAGAGTCAAAAACAGAAGGGAGTAAAAGCAAAACCTTACCTCAACATATTTCTGGAAGCAAAAGACATTATAAATCTGAAGGAAGCAGAAGTAAGTCCTATTTGCATGGGAAAAACCATCATGGGTCCAAGAGTGGTCATGGTTATAACCACAGAAAGTCAGAAGGAAGTGGAAGTAAGTCCTATTCGCATGGGAAAAGCCATCATGGATATAAGAAGAGTTATGGGAAATCCCATGGCCATAAAACATCGACCCACGGTGGACATGGCGGTCATGGAAAACATGGCTCTAGTCCTTTCAAACATGTCATGCGCTATAAATACAAGTTAGGTCTAACAGATTCGCAGATAGCGACAATGAAGAAACAGGATGTTGAATTTAAAAAGAAAATAATTCAGGCAAAAGCAGATCATGAAAAGGCGCATCTTGAGCTTGATCTACAAGTTCATTCAGGAGAAGTTAACGAGGCAAAAATTCGTGCAGCAGGAGCAAAAATTGTAGCCTCAAAAACTGATAAAATCATGGCAATGATTGAAGCAAAAATTCAATTACTAAAATTATTGACCGCGGAACAAAGACAAAATATGGCTAAAATGCACTAGAAGTTTCTATTATTTTAGCCAAGCAAGAAACTTTATATCGGGGCGTGGCGCAGCCTGGCTAGCGCACCTGCTTTGGGAGCAGGGGGTCGGAGGTTCGAATCCTCTCGCCCCGACCATTTAAAACAAGGACTTAGCGGTTTTCCGTTAGGTCCTTTTTTATTATGGGTAACACTATGGGTAACAAATGAAGGGGAAATTAGTTGGGCGGGAGTAAAGAATCTAAGGGGCTATCAATAGCCCCGAAGACTCTAGTAAACTTTCTTGAACGTATAACTCGCATTCAGTCGGATATTATGTATAGAGCTTGATTAAATTGTCTATTACACTTTGCAAATATATCGCTCCTTACTGTTCTCCAGAGTTGGGACAATGCTGATCGAATACTTCCTCTTGGAATGATTGAATTGTATAATTTTGAGCTAACTGCGCAGCCTGTTGGAGGTTTCTCGTGTTTTGGTCCGAAGAGAGGGATAAAGCAGCAACTTGTGCTCGCAATCTGTTTATTCTATCATTCAATGATATGCATATCTCATCTAATGCTTGGTTAGCGCTAGTGGCTTGTTGTACTGAGCCGGAACAGTTTGGCGCTGGGGTGTGCTGTGTACTTCTCTGTGGCGGCTGATTTGAATTTCTTTCCCTCTCAAGACACGCATTTAATTTTTCTCTCAGCACCCCCCCTTCTCGTCTTCGGCTAACTCGACCTCTCTTATTCTTTTTGTGGCGTCGGTCATTCTTGCGGTCATGATTTATTTCATCATGGTCTTGATCATCGTCGTCCATATCATGATTCATTGGGTCTTGGTGTTGATTATTATTTCCCTCCAAGCTACAACAAGGAATTCCATTAGGGTCATTAGGATTACAGGCAGGATTTGAGTCACACTGACCACAACAAGTGCCAGAAGCTGGATTACAAGCAGGGTTTGAGTCGCATTGACCTCCGCTTTGATTACCACTTATGTGCGCACCGTCATTATGTTGTCCGCAGCAAGGAATTCCATTAGGATCATTAGGATTACAGGCAGGACCAGGGTCGCACTGACCACAACAAGTGCCAGAAGCTGGATTACAAGCAGGGTTTGAGTCGCATTGACCACCACCTTGGGCGAATCCTTGTGACACAGGATATGAAAATGCGAGTGCAGAAAAGATGAACAATACAAATGTAAATTGTTTTATCTTTTTCATTGTAGGCTCCTAAATGATGAGGAAAATATTGTGGTTATCGGGAATCCTATCTTTGTAAGACTATTCCCACAAGCATAAAATTTTGATTTTAAATAGATTTTTCTGGCATATGGAGCAAAAACCCTTGATAAATCGCAAGTTCCTATCACGCCTTCAAACTAATAACTTTACGCAATCACCATTGCCATAAGCAGTCAACACTCCTCATGCTTAGCTTCCCGTTCCTCTATCTCACGCAGGCACTCAACCAGACTGGTTCCAGCATTCACATCAGCATGGATTTAACGTGGCAATGTAATGAAAGTTGTTTAGAAATTAAAATGGGGGAGGTGGGAGTAAAGAATCTAAGGGGCTATCAATAGCCCCGAAGACTCTAGCAAACTTTCTTGAACGTAAGACCCAGCTTTATGAGCAAGGTGCTACTGTTAGACGCATCGGGCAATACGTCAGGTGCTGGTAAAGATGGGTGAGAGCTGGGGTGGAGATAAGGTTAGTGTCTATTTTCCGATCTTCCTTCCCAGGTCCTTGTCGTTATCACTTGCTGTTTTTGAGACTCCCTGAACCAATTCGGCCTTCCCTTGAGCGGCTTGTAACTCTGTGACACTTGGTGTCGTCGTCATGATTAGAGGGGCAACGGCATCAGATGAGTTTCGGCTTGTTTGCCCTAGTTTGTTTGTTTTTGATAAGATATTCTCTCCATGGTCTGTTACCGCTGCTTGCCCGCCTCTAATAGGCCCTGAAACGGTACGATTGGATTGGCCTAGTTCTTTGGCATTACGAGTCAATCCATATTCAATTGCTGTCGGTGCTGCTGTAACAAACAATAAAAGTCCAAATACAGAAGTTTTTAGAAAAGTTTGTGATTTTTTTAATTATCTTTCTGATAGCTTCCTCCTAGTTTATAAAAAGAAGCAACCAATTTTATATCGTAATTAGTACTACTCTGAACTCATGCATTGGTCTAGTTGACTTTGCAAGGTTTCTAACTGTCCCTCAATAACAGAAATTGGAACATCAGGCATCATAGACTCTAGATCGCTCACTTGATGCATGCATCCAGAGAGTTGACTTTGTAGTGTTTCTACCTGTCCTTCCATAACAGAAATTGGAACATCAGGCATCATAGTTTCTAGATTGCTTACTGACTCATGCAAGTGTCTAATTGCTCGTTGCATACGATGTGTTGACTTTGGACAGTAGATAACTGTTGCTCCAATTGTTGCTTTTCAGATATGACTACTGACAGCATATCCTGTTTACTAGATAGTGTATGTTCTAATGTTTCATTTTCAGATTCTAATTGTGACTTTTCCTGCATAATTGAGTTTAATTGGTTTTGTGTAGAGGTTAATTGTTGTTCTAATGCCTGCTTTTCAGATATGACTACTGACAGCATATCCTGTTTACTAGATAGTGTATGTTCTAATGTTTCATTTTCAGATTCTAATTGTGACTTTTCCTGCATAATTGAGTTTAATTGGTTTTGTGTAGAGG
>WAHY01000037.1:5589-13590 GCA_009873635.1 Nitrospinota bacterium | reverse complement strand
ACTCAACCTTAAAGTCAAATACCGAGAAAGCTTTAGACCTTTTGCGCCGGCCATCTTACGTGAAGATGTTGCTGACTGGTTCGAGATAGATTATGACAGCCCCTATATGCTCCTGGTCGCCGATGTCCAGAAGTCTCTTCGAAGAGAAATGACGGATGACGAAAAAAAATTATTTGGGATCGATAAACTGAATATTAAGCGATCAGAAGTTCCAGCAATAACCCACATTGACTACTCAGCCCGGATACAAACTGTCCACAAAGAAACCAATCCGCTTTTTCACTCGTTAATATCCAGGTTCAAGGAGCTGACGGGTTGTCCAATAGTGGTCAACACATCCTTCAATGTTCGAGGAGAGCCGATCGTCGCATCCCCAACAGATGCCTTCAGATGCTTCATGGGAACAGAAATTGAATTGCTGGTCTGTGGAAATTCCATTCTGCACAAAAACCACCAAAACCTCAAACTGACAGAAGACTATAAATCAAATTATGATTTAGATTAAAACCGTCCGTCTTGCCGGAATAACCCCTAACGAGACTCTAATTTTTAGACACTAAGCCCTATATAATTTGTTTGTCTCTTCTGCAATTTTGTCGTGCAGATAGAGCATCAACCAGCGTTTGCTTCCTTCTTTAACGATTCCCAAAGCTACGTCGCGAAACAGAATTCCGGGCTGTTTTTTTTGCAGGGTCTTAAAAATTGTCCTGCCCCATTTAGCCGCCCGCCCTACCTGATACTTCTTAAACCAGTCATAAAACTGATTATCCGTGAAAGGGATCGCCACCTCTTTGGCACCTGTTAAACAGGATACTTTTAAATCCAGCATTTTGTTCAGCACCGGCTTCTCGTTCAGCCGCCCCGCCCACTCCAAATAACCTGCCAGGCACTTCAGTAAATCATAAACCGTAACTTCATAGAGAGGTGTTGAGGACTGAGGATGCCAGAACCGGGCAATGTTTGTTACCAAGGCACTGTAAAGAAACTCCGCCTCCTTATAAGGCAAAGGCTTAATCGAAAGCAAAATACTTTTTCTTGATGTTTCTACGATGGTGCGAACTTCATCTGGCAAGGGAAAATCCTCATCCTCCTGCAAATGATCCATTTCATCCAGCAAAAATTCCGGTTCAAAGGCTTCATCAGTTTGATGACGACCATAAACTTTAATCGCAGCCTCCCCTGTTATCAATATCCAGAGACGTTTCAGTGATCGAATGACCAGGCGATTTAATAACCAGGACCGTATCCGGGAGAACCCAAATAATATAGTTTTATTTGTATCTACATTATTCATTCCCTTCTCAGAACATGGCACTACTTCACGCAGACGAAACTGAGCCACTTTGTCAATACCGGCAAACTCCAGCAATGTCAGGATCTGCTGATTCATTTCCCGAAAAGCTGTAAAAACCTCGCCGATCCGTGCCTGCTCCAGTGGCTTTTTTCCTTCAGGATAATAAATATGGGCAATGCCATAAATTAATCGCAAGCTATCCGCAACTATAGACTCGATTCCATTCTCTGTATTTTCTTGTTTTTCAGAACAGGCATCCAGCACAAGTACCAGCGCACGATGCTCCTCTGGCGAGTTATTTTCATTCAATCTGCCCTGGAGTTTTGAATATCTAGTACCGACAAACCGCCAAAGTCTGGCAATCACTTTCCCCTCCTTCCAGTATAAAACCATGACGCAAAAAACCGGCAGGAGACATGCAACTCCAACTATCAGGATCAACTCAAATGATGTCATGACTTTTTTATATAAGAAGGAAGAAACATTGGTGTTATATTGAATGCGTTTATCAATGTTGTTATTTTCCTCAAATCTTGACCGGTCCAACTATGAAACCGCTCTACCTGAAAATTTCTACCCTTATCTTCACAGGACTGATTTTAACCCAATGTGGAGAAAATAAGAGTGCCCAAAAATATGTTCAGGAGGGAATTGAGTATTCTAATGCTGGACAATATGAAAAAGCCGGGGAGTCTTTTATGAACGCAGTCAAAGCAGACCCCAAAAACCTTGAGGGCTATTATGGGTTAGGAGGAATTTATAATCTTGAAAAGAAATTTGAACAAGCCGAGAAGGCTTTCAAGACCGCCATTCAGCTAGACCCCACTCATTTCAACTCCTGGTACAGCCTGGGTTATACCTACGAGCTAATGGGTAAAAAAGAAGAAGCAGAGAAAAGCTTTGCGAAGTACCGTCGACTTAAAGGTGAAATGGACTCCATCATGAGCAAGGACAAGCCTTGAGACCATTAATACTTTTCATCGTCCTGTTTACCTGGGTCAGTGCCTGCGCTCCTACCAAGAAGCACCGCAAACGATATCGAAGGGCTTATCCGGCAGAGCAATCTGTAAAAAAATCGTCTTCCAAAAAACCTGATACCATTCTCAAGAAAAAGACCCCCGTTTTGCGTGGTACGGTGAAAACCTCTCTGCTCCCTACAATATTGAACGAAAAGGACAAGTCCTTGATGATCCTGATCGATGCGGGCAAGTATCATACCGGGCAGATGCAAATTCCTTCTCGCGGAACTCTTAACAGAGAAAATTCTTCTTTTATTACCCTGCAAGCTTTTTATATTGACCGGGCAGAAGTCACAGTCTCGCAATTCCGCAAATATCAATCCAGCTATAATGAAAAACCATTCACCAACGGGAAAGAGTGCCCAAACTGCCCGGCGATGGGTATCAACTGGATTCAGGCAAGCAAGTATTGCAGGTGGGCAGGCAAACGACTTCCACAAGAAGAGGAATGGGAGGCTGCGGCAAGAGGTGCCAACAATTTCTCTTACCCATGGGGAAAAGTTTTTCTTCCAAAACACTCTAATTTAAGGGGAGAAGAAGATGGGTATCTTTATTCTGCTCCTGTCGGTTCATTTTTGAAGGGGGCCAGTCCCAGCGGTCTTGTGGATATGTCAGGGAATGTCTGGGAATGGGTGGATAGTAAAAAATCTTCTCGGCCCCAACCTGACACCCAAATCGTTAAAGGCGGAGGTTGGACCAGCGATCAAAACCAGGCACGTATTTCATTTCGTAACCATGTCGATCTAAAAATGAACAATCCGACATTTGGTTTTCGGTGCGCAAAGTCTCTGGAACAAAAAAGATAAATCCTGGCCTAAAACAAGAGAAGCCAGCGAAGAACTCGCTGGCTGAACTCCTGCAAACTATCTATTCAGGCGGGGTGGTGAATCAAGAGCAACCCGAAGTTGCTCCACAGGTCATGCACTTCAAACAAGTTCCGTTTCGAACTAATGTCAAGCTTCCGCATTCCTGGCAGGCATCACCTTCATAGCCTTTAAGTTTAGCTATCACTGCCGTAGTCGTCGCAGTTCCAACTGATGCGCTGTTCTCTGCTGTAGAGACCTGCGCTCCATTTCCGTTGCCATTACCATTTCCGTTAGAAGGAACCGCAACAACTGGTCTAGTCACTGCTTCAGTCTTCGCAGCAGTTTCAACCGCTGGCGTACCTTCTAATAAAGATGGTCTTTCTGAAGAATCATCAGGATCAAACACTGTTTCCTCATCGCTGGACTGTTGATCCTTTTTCCCGATGGAGTCTGCCCGCAAATCATCCGGAGTCACTTGGGCCAGATCGGTCCTGCCCAGGTATGTGATTGCGAGTTCTCTGAAAATATAATCAATCGTTGATGTGGACATGGTGATCGCTTTATTACCGGTAACAATTCCATTCGGTTCAAACCTGGTGAACACAAACGCATCGGAAAACTCTTCAAGCGGAACCCCGTGTTGCAGACCAAGCGAAATCGCAATGGCAAAGCAGTTCATCAAACTGCGGTAGGCCGCGCCTTCCTTATGCATATCGATGAAAATTTCTCCAAGAGTCCCATCATCATACTCGCCTGTTCTAAGATAAACCTTGTGGCCACCGATAGAGGCTTTCTGCGTATAACCTTTTCTCCGGTGAGGCAGAGCTTTTCTTTTATGCTCACGCACCACTTCAATGATCTGTTTGGCGGCTTGCATAGCCGGCGCCTCTTCTTCCATCTTCAGCTGGTTGAAGCTATCTGTCGCAACACTGTTTAACGGCTGGCTTAGTTTGGAGCCATCGCGATAGACGGCGGTACCTTTCAGCATCAGTTTCCAGCTCAGCATATGCGCTCTCTCAACATCTGTAATGGTCGAGTCATTAGGCATATTGATGGTTTTGGAGATTGCGCCTGAAAGGAAAGGCTGGGCTGCTGCCATCATCCGGATGTGCGCCTCGGGGCGAATGAAACGTTTGCCATATTTTCCGCATTGGTTGGCACAATCAAAAACAGGATAGTGGCGCTCTTTCAGGTGAGGGGCATCTTCTACCGTCATTCTTCCACAAATGCTGTCATTGGCCGACTGAACCTCCTCATCGGTAAAACCCAGATGCTCAAGCATTTTAAAAGTTGGGGAGTTTAATTGTTCATCCGTTAACTTCAAGACCTCTTTGCAGAACGATTCCCCTAAAACAAATTTATTGAACGCAAAACTGATATCGAAAGCCATCGGCAGTTCAAGCTGGATATTATCCAGAATATCATCGGTGAAGCCTTTTTTACGTAACGAAGCCCTGTTGATATATGGAGCCGTATCCAGGCTTCCCGTTCCCACGCAGTAATCGACAATATCCTTGATCTCGTCAGGCTTGTAACCCAGCCTTCTAAGCGCACCAGGAACGGATTGGTTGATAATCTTGAAATAACCGCCTCCAGCCAGTTTCTTATATTTGATCAAAGCATAGTCCGGCTCAATACCCGTGGTATCACAATCCATCAACAACCCAATTGTGCCCGTAGGTGCTATGCAGGTAGTCTGGGCATTGCGGTAACCATAGCGTTCTCCTAAAGAAAGTGCGTCAGCCCACTCTTTCTGGGCCGCATCAAGGAGATAGGAAGGACAATGTTCCGCCTGGATACCCTGAGGGTATACGGTGAGTCCTTCATATTCATGAGCCTCCACATTATGCGCCGCACGCTGGTGATTTTTCAGAACACGGAGCATAGCGTCTCTGTTTTTCTTATAGCCCGCGAAAGGTCCCAGCTCTCCAGCCATTTCAGCCGACATGGCATAGGCAGCACCTGTTGTCATTGCTGAAATCGCTCCAGCAATAGCCCGGCCATTTTCAGAATCATAAGGTATCCCCATCACCATGAGCAATGCTCCCAGGTTGGCATAACCAAGACCCAGGGTGCGAAATTCAAAACTCTTTTGAGCAATAGCCTGATTAGGAAACTGCGCCATCATCACTGAAATTTCCAGCGTCAGGGTCCACAGACGGCAAGCATGCCGGTAGTTTTCTATTTCAAAAACTCCCTTATCTTCATCGTAAAAACGCATCAGGTTAATCGATGCCAGATTACAAGCCGTGTCATCAAGGAACATGTATTCAGAGCAAGGGTTGGAAGCACGGATAGGACCGTCTTCTGGGCAGGTATGCCATTCATTGATGGTCGTGTGAAACTGAAGTCCCGGGTCGGCACTGGACCAGGCTGAATGATTTACTTTTTCCCACAAATCTTTAGCGGCAAGGGTCTTGACCGTTTCACCGTCTGTTCTGCGAGTCAGGTTCCACTCTCCATCACACTCCACCGCACGGAGAAACTCATTGGTTAATCGGACCGAGTTGTTGGAGTTCTGTCCTGAAACTGTCAGGTATCCTTCTGAAGTCCAACTCGTGTCATACTCTTCAAACTCAATGTCCTTGACACCTTGTCGGGCCAGTTGGATAACGCGGTAAATATAGTTTTCCGGAACGAAACAATCCAATCCTTTACGTACAGCTTTTTTCAGGGCTTTGTTTTTCTGTACATCAAAACGCGTCTCTTCACTTTCATCCTTTGCCCAGCAAGCTTTTATGATTTCTTTCAAACACCGACGGGTCATTTTGCTTCCCGATGCAAGTGCCGCTACTTTACGCTCTTCCTTGACTTTCCATTCAACAAACTCTTCAATGTCAGGATGATCCATGTCGAGCGTTACCATCTTGGCCGCGCGTCGTGTGGTTCCACCTGACTTGATCGCACCGGCTGCACGGTCACCAATTTTCAAGAAACTCATCAACCCGGAAGATTTGCCACCACCAGAAAGTGGTTCGCCATCTCCACGAAGGTTCGAGAAGTTACTACCGGTCCCAGATCCAAACTTAAACAAGCGGGCTTCCTGCCGCCACAAGTCCATGATCCCACCGTCACCTACCAAGTCATCATCAACAGAGAGAATGAAGCAGGCATGCGGTTGAGGCCGTTCATAAGCATTTTGAGATTTTGCCAATTTGCCCGCTTCCTCATCGAAATAATAATGGCCCTGCGCCGGCCCTTCCAGGCCGTAGGCCCAGTTTATCCCGGTGTTAAACCATTGAGGAGAATTGGGTGCCGCCAACTGCCGTGCAAGCATATAACGCATCTCATCAAAATATGCACGCGCGTCTTTCTCACTACTGAAACAATTATTTTTCCACCCCCAATATGTCCAGCATCCGGCCAGGCGATGAAAAACTTCCTGGGATGTGGTTTCCCGGGAAAACTGAGCGGATTCAGGAAGTTGACTAAGAGCCTCTTCATCAGGAACCGATGGACAAAGCCATTCAGGCAACCCCGGCTCAAACTTCTTTTTTAACCGGGCAGGAACTCCTGCCTTGCGAAAATATTTCTGCGCCATAATATCGACTGCCACCTGAGACCAATTGTCAGGCACCAATACATTCTTGATCTCAGAAACTACAGACCCATTGGCATTGGTAATTTTAGAAACCCGCTCTACAAAATTAATCCCTTCATAGGGATCCTGATGCTCTGTGGTGGTAGGTTTTTGAGTAAATATCCGGTCGATTCGCATTCCACCTCGCTTAAGAAGATAATTTCAACAGTTTTAATAAGTTATGAGCCAAAGACTCGAAGGTCAGCTCTCCCTAAACCGCACTTTTGCTTGAAAAAATTTCGGGTAATTCGAATCACAAAATATCTATATTTTGTGTCGCTCAGCAAAATATTATACAAGATGTTGTATGTCAATCGAAATGTGGGAAGCCCTGAAAACTTTCTTTCAAGACCGTAAAACATAAAGGTTTCACTAATTGCCATACCTTTTAATATAGGCAAATAAAAAACGAAAATCAATAGAAAGAAAATCAAAAAATGTTTTTTTCATCGCTGATTTTTAAGGGAAAGCGGCGCAACTCCAAAGATAACTTGAGAGCAGGTTGTTCAGCCGAGAACACTCCTGGCTTGCACTGAAAAACTATTGCTCGCTGGCTTCACGCCTAGTGAGGGAGGGACCAGTCAATTTCCACTTTGCCAACAAACTCCATTAAGCCAAAGGGGCCATCTTTGGTTCCTTCTGTAAGCTTGATGTGAGTGGCGTCCACGACATCCTGACCAAACGTCGGATCCAGAGCTCGCCATTCGCCCACATAAACTTCAGGCCAGGCATGATAAAGAAATCCGGCATATTCTTTCGAATACACCAGTCCGTTCACAATACGGGTAGGGATGCCCGATGCGCGGGACAATGCTGTGAACAGAAATGTATGCGATTGGCACTCGCCCCTTCTTTCATGCAGTGCATCCAGTGCTGAGACGGTATCCACCAGTTCTTTTTTCAGGTTCAGATAGACCCAACGGTTGATGTCTTTAGCCACTTTCCAATGATTCTGAGTATCTCCGACAAGTTCTTTAGCTAAAGCCCGGATCATTGGGTGACGGGATTGCACCTCAGCAGATTCTTCCAGGTACCTTGAGTCTTTTAAAGGCTTTCCGCGCTCACTTGATTTAATGGCAGTCGTTTCCGGTTCTGTTTTAACGCTCAACGTGACACTATAAAAACCGTTCGGCAGTGTTTCTGACCTGATAACCTTTTGCCGGTGATCTTGAGGAACGAGTTTAGGAGATCGCAGGGGCTTAAGGTGAAAAACCAGTTCCCTAGTCCTGTCCGGCCGGTCTATAGGCTGACTGGGCTTAACACGACTCATCGTTATCAGGCTGCTGACCGTCAACGGTTCAT
>WAHY01000037.1:0-5489 GCA_009873635.1 Nitrospinota bacterium | reverse complement strand
TTATCACTGAACCATTGCCATCCACCCACAGAGTAGATTCGATTCCACTAAATTCCTGCCTTATCACAAGAGTATCAACCGACCTGCCCTCGTAGTTCAGATTGTCCCTTCTTAAAACTTCATAGTCCAAATCCACCAGCATCTGAAACGGCTCCAGGAAGAGAGGCAGAGTTCCTTTTTGCCCCACTTTCAAACCGTTTGCCATCAAGTTTAAAAGAAAAGTCGATGACGGTAATGCGCCGGGCGGCAAGTCAATAGTCTTCTCTTTATCAAAACCTCGCGACTTCACCCGGTACACCAGTCGATTTCCTTCCATCCTGCCTTCGACCTGTTGCCGATGACCCGTGATTTCCTGTAATAGTGAAAAACCCAGAAACTTTAGGTCCGGACTCAATCGAGTCCTTTGGCTGATTGTTGTGGATTGATCAATGGACTCAGATCTAATCTGGAAAAAAACTTTAGAGTCCACTTCAATGATCTCAGGGTTCCATCGCGTTTGCACCCGGGTAAAACCCATTTTGCGACCTTGAAAGTAGGTCCCCATCCAATCTTCCCGTTCTCCATCACCCTGGAACAGTGGCTGGGCATCAATCGTTCCACAAAACACCCACAGAGTTAAAAGAATTTGCGTTATTACTTTCATGCTATCGATTGATCTTAAAAATACTCCCAAGTTAAAACTTTAAGGAAATATGGAATAGAACACTGTAAAACTCCACACAGAAAACAACAACCAACATAAGTATTTAGGTTATCACATTCGACGGGTCTCATGTGATGCCGGGCTCAAGGTGGAAATCCTCCTCAAACCGAAAAACTCTTTGCCAGTAAATAAAACTTTTGCCATCACCGTCAGTATTTTGAACGGCAAAAAAGTTTTTCACTGGCTCCCCGGCTTCCGGGGTGCTAGTATTGCAACTTTAAGTTTTTAATAAAAATTCTGTTATAATGTCTTATGATTGACCCAAAAAATGTCCCAACCTATCTCACTTTTGACGATGTATTGCTCCTGCCCGCTCATTCTAAAGTTTTGCCCGTAGACGTAAAACTTTCGACCCGTTTGACTCGCAAGATAAAGTTGAATTGTCCATTAATCAGTGCCCCTATGGATACGGTTACTGAAGCAAGCCTGGCTATTGCGTTAGCTCAGGAAGGCGGAATCGGCATCATCCATCGTAATCTTGCGCCTGAAAGACAGCGTAAGATGGTTGACAAGGTTAAACGTTCCGTGAGCGCAATGATTCCTGATCCGATTACCATGGAACCTGATCAAAAAATCAGCGAAGCACTTGAAGTCATGCGGAAATACAACATCACGGGCATCCCCATCACACAAAACAAAAAGCTGGTGGGAATTTTGACCAACAGGGACCTTCGATTTGAAAATAAGCTTAATAAAAAAATCCGTTCTTTGATGACTAAAGACGATCTGGTTACGATTCCAGAAGGGACTCCTCTGGAAAAATCGAAACAGCTTTTGCATGACAACCGCATTGAAAAACTTCTGGTGGTCAACAAAAAAGGCCATCTTAAAGGTTTGATCACCACAAAGGATATAGAAAAAGCCGGAAAGTTTCCCAACGCAGCTAAAGATTCCAAAGGCCGGCTTCTGGTTGGAGCAGCATTGGGGGTTACCCAGAACCCCACAGAACATATTGAAGATTTAATCCGGGTCGGTCTGGACGTTCTGGTCATCGACAGTGCCCATGGTCATTCAGAAAAAGTGTTGTCAACCATCAGAGAAATCAAAAAAACTTTTCCTAAACTGGAAATTATTGGTGGCAATGTAGCCACAGCTGAAGGCACTACCGCTTTGATCAAAGCCGGAGCCGATGCGGTGAAAGTTGGCATTGGCCCCGGTTCCATCTGCACAACACGTGTGGTTTCGGGAGTTGGGGTTCCGCAAATCTCTGCCATCTCAGAATGCGTCAAAGTTGCAACCAAAAAAAATATCCCCATCATTTCTGATGGAGGAATCAAGCTTTCTGGAGATATCACAAAAGCTATCGCCGCTGGAGCCAACACTGTGATGATCGGTTCCCTGTTCGCCGGAACAGAAGAAAGCCCGGGAGAAAAAATTCTTTACCAGGGAAGAAGCTACAAGGAATACCGGGGCATGGGCTCCATAGGTGCCATGTCCCAGGGCTCCAGCGACCGCTATTTCCAGGAATGGGAGCTTTCTGAGAGCAAATTGGTTCCAGAAGGTGTGGAAGCACGCATTCCCTATCGTGGAGCGTTGTCATTCACCGTCCATCAACTGTTAGGAGGACTGCGCGCAGGGATGGGTTATTGTGGAGCCGCAACCATTGATGAGTTGAGAAAAAATGCTTCATTCATCAAGATCACATCGGCAGGGCTTCGCGAAAGCCACGTTCATGATGTGATCGTGACAAAAGAAGCTCCTAATTATAATATCGAATAATCCTACGGGATTTCTCCCTGACAAACCAAACCGCATTACCATGACCACTGACATCCTGCACGAACAAAAAATACTCATTCTTGACTTTGGGTCGCAGTACACTCAAAACATTGCCCGAAAAATTCGGGAGTCCCAGGTCTATTGTGAGATACAACCCTGCACACTGTCGCTTGAGAAAATAAGAAATTTTAACGCAAAAGGCATCATTCTTTCAGGTGGTCCTGCAAGCGTTCAGGAAAAAGACTCACCACTGTGTGAGCGAGAGTTATTTGAGCTGGGAATTCCCGTGCTCGGCATTTGCTATGGCATGCAACTCATCACCCATATTCTTGGCGGCAAAGTGGACCCTTCCCCACATCGGGAATTTGGCAGGGCCGAATTGATGCTCAAAGAATTTTCTCACTTGTTTGAAGAGGTGAAGAATAAATCCATCGTGTGGATGAGTCATGGTGACAGGATTTCAAAACTTCCTATTGGTTTCAAAGGAATTGCCTTCACGGACAACTCTCCTATGGCAGCCATAGAAAACCCAGTCGCACAAATTTATGGACTGCAGTTCCATCCTGAAGTGGTCCATACAGCAGAAGGCACAAAGATTCTTAATAATTTCCTTTTTAAAATATGCCAGTGCGCGAGAAACTGGAAAATGGAATCGCTGGTTGACTACATTGTCAAAGATATCCAGGACAAAGTCGGAAACTCACAAGTCGTTTGCGGATTAAGCGGAGGGGTGGATTCTTCCGTAGCGGCAGTGCTGATTCATAAAGCCATAGGGGATAACCTGCACTGCCTGTTTATTGACAACGGCCTTTTGCGGTCTGGAGAAAGAGAAAAAGTAGAGAACACATTTCGCGATAACTTCAATATCAATCTTGATGTCATAGATGCAGCGGACAAGTTCCTCAAAAAACTTAAAGACGTCACCGACCCGGAACAAAAAAGGAAGTCTATCGGTAATACTTTCATCGAAGTTTTCGAGGAAGAAGCTAAAAAACTTGGGGACTTCACATTCCTCGCCCAGGGCACTTTATATCCTGATGTGATTGAGTCGGTCTCCTTCAAAGGCGGCCCCTCTGCAGTGATCAAATCGCATCACAACGTTGGCGGCCTGCCGGACAAAATGAATTTAAAACTCCTCGAACCTTTTCGCGAATTGTTCAAGGATGAAGTGCGTGTTCTTGGGCGCGAATTGGGAATGCCGGACGAAATCATAAATCGGCAACCGTTCCCCGGTCCGGGACTGGCAATCCGCATTTTGGGAGACATAACCCGTGAACGGCTCGACATCCTTTGCGCCGCCGATAAAATCATTCTTGAAGAAGTGAAAGCCGCAGGTTTGTACAACGATTTATGGCAATCCTTCGCTGTCCTCCTACCCGTCAAAACTGTGGGCGTTATGGGAGATGCCCGTACCTATGAAAATGTTGTGGCCATTCGTGCCGTTACCAGCACCGATGGCATGACCGCCGACTGGGCTCACCTGCCCTACGAACTCCTGGGCAAACTTTCCAACCGCATCATCAATGAAGTGCATGGGGTCAACCGGGTGGTCTACGACATCAGCTCGAAACCTCCTGGAACCATTGAATGGGAATGAAAAAACGCAACTGCAAATCAAATAGATCCCAATAAATCAATAGTTTAAGTTTTTTGGCAAGATCAAAAAACCATTTTCTTGCATCAATAAACCCTTATAAATCAATGGCAAAAAAAGTGGAGTTACGTAAATGTTACGTATTTGATGGTTTCATCAGTGTCAATAGTTTTTCAGGTGTTCTCAAAATCTAACATATTGTTTTATTGTTGATTGAATTCCAAAGTCACCTAAAAATGCGGTTACGTATTAGTTACGTAAAATGACTTACGTAAAATCCATATCTCCAACTAAAACAACAAGTAACATTTTATTCGTTACTATTGACTTGTTGGTTTATCAAGGGCAAGTCAATAGTTTTGGTGTTTTTCTATCAAAATGACTACCAAAAAAAAGACAAAACGAAAGAACAAACAAATACAAAAGAAGTTTGTTCGTAATGAAGAAATAGAACTCCACGAAGGAGATGTTCTTGTCTATCGTGGTTCTCGTTCTGGTAAGAACTGGCAGTTTAGAATGTGGATAGCAGAAGATAAAAGATACTTACGAAAAGCACTTGGAACAAAAGAAAAAGAAACGGCAATAACAAGAGCAACAGAACTTTACTTGACTATACAGACCAAACTACGAACTGGTCTAAAAGTTTTTGACGCAACACTTGGTGAGTTGGTTGAGAAATATATGGACGAGCAGAAACAACGGATAAGAGTTGGAGCAGTTGGTAAGGGTGATATAGGCATTACAGAAGGCAGGTTCGTAACGATACGAACACAAGTAGAACGTCATTTACTTGGTTTTCTTGGAAAAGATACAAAACTATCAACGATACGCAAAGATACTTTTAGACACAAATACACGCAGTATCGTAGAAAGAAAAATCCATTAGTGAGAGATGTAACATTAGTGAATGAACGAGCAACCATAGGCAACGTGTTTAGACACGCATTAGAGTTGGGTTGGATACAAGCACCACAACTACCACTCTGGGAAGAGATGGCAAAGAACGCAGATAAACGTGACGCATTTACACAGAAAGAATGGAAAGAGATATACAAGTATCTACATTCTTGGTCTAAAAAGAAGATGACTGATAAAGAAAAACAAGAAAGAGAACTCGTAAAATACTTTATTCTACTTTTAGCAAACTCTGGGTTACGTTTTGGTGAAGCACGTTTGTTACGTTGGGGCAACATAAGCATTTTTAGTGAAGATAAAGTTGTGAAAAGCAAAATCAAAGTAGATGTTGGTAAAACTGGTAAGAGAGTAGTTATTGGCAGACGTGGAGATTTATTCCAAAAAATAAAGAAACTATCAACGAATAACAATAAAATTTATTATATTGTGAGAATTGATGCAGATAAATTTAAGTTTTATCTTCTTACTGGCATAGGTAGACAGAAGGGGGATGCGATTGGTGTTGAACCAGCAGAGGTAAAGGACTTGCCATCAACGATAGAGGCATTAACAAACATA
>WAHY01000036.1 GCA_009873635.1 Nitrospinota bacterium | reverse complement strand
AGAAAGACCATCCCCACTATCCCTATGATTTTAAGCAAACCCGGCATACGCGTAAAATTGAATAATTCTTTTTATATCAATAGATTATATGAAAATCTACGTTTTCCGTCAAGCTTTGGCTCTATAAACAATTTGGGTCATGACTAGAACAGGTAGTTAAAAAGCATGCTAAGTTCTTGTTATGACAGTAAGAAATCGTTATGCAAACCGTTCAAAGATTTCAGAGCACAAATTCCGGCAAATTATTCGCTATTTTGCCGTGGATTTGGATGCCTCTCAGATTACTAAACTTGTTGCCCTTAACCGTAATTCGGTCAATCGTTACCTTCGTGCGGTCCGGGAACGCATCGCTGAATTTTGCGAAACACAATCTCCATTTTCGGGGGAGATCGAAGTCGATGAAAGTTTCTTCGGAGCCCGGCGGATTAAAGGAAAAAGAGGCCGGGGTGCTTCGGGTAAAACGATTGTATTTGGGATCCTCAAACGCAATGGAAAAGTTTATACGGAAATCGTTCCAGACTGCTCCAAAGCCACGCTGCAAGCGGTCATACGGGGTAGAGTCACCCTTGATAGTGTCATCTATTCGGATGGGTGGCGTGGTTATAATGGGCTTGTTGATGTGGGTTATGGAAAACATTTTCGTATCGATCATGGACGCAATGAGTTTGCTAAGGGATCGACTCACGTTAATGGTATTGAAGGGTTTTGGGGGTTCTCCAAAACTCGTCTGTCCAGGTTTCGCGGTATGAGAAAATCTACTTTTTATTTGCATCTTAAAGAATGTGAGTTTAGGTTCAATTATCGTGATCAGGATCTCTATCAACTCCTGATTAAAATGATCAAAAATCAACCTCTGTTCTAGTCATGACCCTAAAATAGATTCAAAAACCAAAACTTTTTGAAAAGATTTTGAAGTCAACTTGATAATTTATTTTCTGGCTTATCCATTTTTAAATACTTTCCAATGGTAGCCTGATAATAAAAGTGGTGCCCTCACCCGCTTCGGTTTCGAAATCGATTGTTCCCTGATGTTTTTTCACGATAATTGTGTGAGCTATGGATAATCCCTGCCCTGTGCCCAGACCAACTTCTTTGGTTGTAAAAAATGGATCAAAGATTCTCGGTCGGATCTCTTCGGGTATTCCCATCCCCGTATCAGATATTCTAATTTCTACGCTATCCCCCATCATTCTTGAACTGATCGTAATTTTGCCTAGATTGTTTTCACTTTCAGATAATTTATCTTTTATTGCATGAGCCGCATTAACAATTAAGTTTAATACCACCTGGTTAATATCGTTTAAATAACAGGGAATAAGAGGAAGATCGGTCGCTAATTCGGTTTCTATCTCCGCAACGTATTTCCATTCGTTTCGCGATACATTGATCGTTGTTTCTATCGCTTTGTTTATGTTGTTCATTTTTTTCTCGCTCATTCCCGGATGCGAAAATTCCTTCATAGCCCCAACTATTTTGGTTACTCGATTAATTCCCTCCAAAGATTGTTCTATCGCATCGGGTATTTCGTCTAGTAAATAACCGACGTCATTCTCTTCATATCTTTCTTCTAATTGCTTAAGAATTAAAGAAAGTTTTTCACCTTCAGGATTTTCGCTCAACACATGATATTCCTTTATTAAAGGGATCAACTCTTTCATGGAATCCTGGATAAAGCGGGTGTTGTCGCCAACATATTGTAACGGCGTGTTGATTTCGTGGGCTATGCCCGCCGCTAGTTGACCTATCGACTCTAACTTTTGAACATGATTTAGTTGGATTTGCAAATTCCGACGTTCCGTAATATCCGAAATAAAAGTGTTGAATGTTATCTTCTCACCGTTTAATAAAGGCGAGATTGATATTTCTACGGGAATCTCGTGTCGGTCTTTATTGAAAACCATGCATTCTATCTTATTCTTAGCTTTGGTAAATCCTGTAAAGTCTTCAGCCCCTTCGATACTAAATCTCAAATCTTTCCGATATCTTTCCGGGACGATTAGGCTATCGATTCCACGGCCTAAAACCTCTTCCTCCGACCAGCCAAATATCTCTTCCGCCCTTTGATTCCATTTCTTGATTATGCCCGACGAATCTGTCGAAATAAAAGCGTCGAAAGCAGTGTCAATAACTGACCGGGATTCTCGTTCTTTAATGTCTAGTTCTTTGAGTTTTTGCTCTAAAAGATCCTTAGCTTTTAATAATTTTATGGCTTGATTATCAAATTCGCTGGCCAATATTTCTAACTCATCATTTGTCCCTACAGGACTACATCTTGTATCCTTGTCCAGGCCCGATGTTATTTTTTTACACAGTCTTAAAATAGGGTCAGAGATATTTGCGCCAATTCTAAACGCCAGAACAATTGAAAGAACCAAAAAGATTAAGCCAATGAAAATTAATTTTATAACGGCCTTCTTCATCCGCAAATCAATAATATCTTTCGATTCTCCAATCTCTAATGAATTAATTAATTCATTTAAATATTCGAATTCTTCAATCGAGTTAATTTGCACCGAAACATAGCTTTGGTCATCCAGGTAATTCTTTTTAATTATTAATCCATTTTTAGTATTAATTTTGTAATAAATGAATGGTCTTTTAACCAGAGTGCGATTTAAAATAGCAGAAATTTTAAATTCTGAAATCACAGCTCCTTGTGGTGAGTCATGATATTTTATAGGAGCAGCCATTATTATATTGTTTGAATTTTTATTTATTCCAACAAAAAACTTTCCGCCCTCTAAAGTGTCGTGTAAATTTATTAAAGAATCATTTGTGCCCTTGAAATTGCTTTTTTTGAATATAGTTTTGCCCTTATAATCAACGATGGTCGTAGACACCAAATCTCCAGTTTGATTAAAACTTTCGACCAGCTTTGGCAAATAGATGTTTCTACCTTCCACATCGACCAAACTGTTTACTACAAATTTGTTCTGGCTAAATTGCTTAATTCTTTCCGCTAAGAATGAAATCCGATTATCAATACCTTTCAATGTATAACGAGCTTCAGATAGCAACGTTCTCCTTAATTCTTGATTTAATGTGGAGGTGAGTATAAATCCAACGGCTAATGTAATAAAAGTTAAAGCTACTCCAACAAAAGCAGAAAAACTTAGAATTATTTTCTTTTTAAGACTCTGTATTTTTAAAGGCATTACTTGTTTTAATTTTTAGGTATGATTCGTCCGTTTTCATCAAATTCAGCCAAGAAAAAATCTCTTGAATCTAAAGCGTCGTGATCGCTTGAAGTAAACGAATTTCTATAATTCTTTACTAATCCATCATAATTTTGAATTTCTTCCAAAGCGTCCCTAATTTTTGATCGGTCAAGGCTATTTGCCGACTTTACCGCCAGGGCCAGTAAATGAATCAAATCATAAGCATGGGCCGTGCCTACGGGAGCTATGATATTATCTTCATTATCAAGCCTGAAGAATTTAAAATACTTTTTCAGAAAAGACCTGGTTTTATTATTTTTGGCAGTGATAAATGAAAAAGTTTGAAGGACTTCTAAATCAATTTCCTGGAGTTCCTCTTTAAGCTCCCATCCAAAATTTCCACCCGTTATTCCCCAGTGAGATAAAATTGGAATGCTTACTCTCCTTTTCTTCATGTTTTTGATAAAAGTTTTTCCCTCGGGAGAATTTGCCACCAAAATAATAACTTCCGCTCCAGAGGATTTTATTTGATAAATTTGTTCGTAAAAATTGGGTTCGCCCCAATTAAACCATTGCACCGTTACTGGCTTTACGCCCTCTTTTTTTAAAGCGGAAGTCATCGATTTATAGTTCCCCCTTCCCCAGCCTGTATTTTCCAACAGCAACGCAATTTTTTTATAGCGTTTAAGCGCCTGCCTGGCCAAAAAAGGGCCAGCAAACTCGTCTCTCACGGAAACTCTAAAAATATAGTTTGGACGTTTTCCATTTTCTACAATTTTAGTTGCCGCAGCCCAAGGACCCAAATAGATAATTTTTTCCTTATTCAATAAATCAATTTCCGCAAGAGCCACAGGACTATGAAGTCCGCCTAATACAGCAATTAAATTTTGAGTTTTACTGAAATCCTCAATATTTTTAATCCCACGAGCGCTGATTCCCGAATGATTTTTTGAAATCAAGCGTAGTTTTTTCCCTAATAGCCCCCCTTCGCTATTTATTTCCTCAATAGCTATTTGGGCGCCTCGCTTGATCGAAAAACCTGAAGGAGCAGAACCTGCAAATAAATCCGCATCCAACCCTATAACAATTTCGTCATTAGAAATAGAAACCTGTTCACTTTTGATTTGGTCGGAAAGCTCGAGCATCTTAAAACCAATTCGTTCCCTATATCTTTCAACTACAGGCTTTAACTGGTCTTTAAATTTCTTTTTTTCTTTTGGAGTCAGTTTGTAAATATTAACTTTTACTTCTCTCAATTTTTCCAAATAATCCTTTTCTTTCTTATGAACTAATTTTCTTTGATATAAGGCGGTCTCCTCTCCTGCAGCAAAAAGGGTTTCTTGTAAATCTTGAGGAAGGTTGTCGTAAACTTTCTTACTCAACGTCAAAAGATAACCAATATAACCATGTTCGCTCAAGATTAAATGCGATTGATGCTCATATAATTTTAAATTTAATATTGAATCAAGAGAGTTTTCTTGCGCGCTTATAACTCCATCCTTCAAAGCGTTCGGTATTTTTTGAAAATCTATAAAGTATGGTTTTGCCCCAAGCCGTTTATATTGTTCGAACAAAAATGGGCTTTTCGCGGTCCGGAATTTTAGATTTTCGAGGTCCGCTGGTGAATGGATCTCTTTATTCGCCGTAAAATGTTTAAAACCGCTTTCCCAAAAGGCAACACCCACTAAACCTTTTCCTAACAGATTTTTCTTCAAGATCCCTCCAGGAGTTCCATCTAACATTCTGTAAAGCTCTTTTCTGTTTTCAAAATAGAAAGGTAAATCTAAGTAAAACGCTGAAGAAACTATGGAGTTTAATTTGTATGATGGAGGTAATATGATGTCCAAATCCCCTTTAATTGCCTTTTGAATCATTTCCTGGTCGGTGCCCATTATTTGATTGGGAAATATATCGATTTTCAACCGACCTTTGCTTTTCTTTTCGACAATCTCCTTAAATTTCTCTGCAGCTAATTGTTGAGGGCTTACCCCTGGCATACCATGTCCAAGTTTTAAGTTGTAAACCTTAGAAACTCTTTTTTCCTCCAATGGTTCGTTTTTATTTATTTTAATTTCATCGCTGCAGGAAATAAGGAATATAGTAACAAAAATCACATAACTCTTAATTTTAGAAAAGTTATACATCCGTTACCTCTCAAATATTTAACGAGTTCCTACAATTCGATATTTTACTTCAGGCAATTCACAGGACCTTATTTCATAAGGTCGCGCGTCGTAAAAAGTTATTTTCCAGGTCTCCTTAGAATTTAAATTTCAATCCCAGGGCAACTCCAACCCCGTCTAATTTTAAATTAGCGTCTTCAAATTCATTATAACGAAACTCAATAGCCGCATCTATTAGATCGGTTAACACATAGTTAAGTTGAGGCTCCAATAACCACCGATCCTCTCCGTCTTCGATAAAATTAATATCAGCAAACCCGTTGATAAACAAATCGTCCGTCAAACCAATAAAATAAATTAAACTAGCCTGGCTGCCAGATCCGTCAGTCTCATAAGGATGATATCGCCATTGCAGCCAACTTTTTTTATTATTAAATAATTTAAATTTATGTTTATAGGTAAATCCAAATCGGGAAACATGATTTCTTTGCCCATTGAAATCGTTATGTTCCGCTTCAATCCCAAGCCCTTTAATCCAGCCAGAGCTTTTTGGAAATAAAGGACGTCCCAGGCGATATTCCATAAAATATTGGGTTAAATCATATCGATTTTCCGGTTGATTTTGATTTCCGTGGAAATCAACAAATCCAAATATATTTAGATCGAAAGGAAGATTTGGGAAAAGAGTTAAGATATTTACTGTGTTGTAGTCGCGCGAATCAAAATAGTAAGAAAATTCAATTATGTTTTTTTTCAATGCTTCTTTCTGTTTAGAATTCTTTGAAGACTTCTGCCTGGGATTCTCCCTGGGACTTGAAAACGAGGTAGCGGGCAAAAACAGAAGTAAAAGAAAAGATATCAACAAGGTTATGACGAATACTGTTTTTTTATTTTCAAGCAATTTAATACCTCCATAAGTTTTTATTAAAATAACATTTTTTAATAAATTCACTAAAGCTTGAAATTCATGCGCCTTTAGGCAGAAATCTAATCAGTCATCTTTCGCTTGTATATAAGAATAAAAAGAAAAGTTCAAAATATTTATTGAAAACATTAATACTGTTTTTACTTCTTGAGATTTCGGTTTCTAAATAACAAAATTCAGTTTGAACAAAAAAACATAACCGAATAACCTAAGACCCGAACAATATCTAAATTGCCTTTAATTGATTTAACGCTTAAATAAGTTTGGAATTATAGAGTTTCTATGAGCAATTTTGCAATTTCTGTACCATTCTGCTCAAGGATTCTATCAGGGTAATTTATATCTGAGTTAACAAATGTTCAGCGCTTTTATAATAATCATCTTAAAATGGGTGGATTTTCTTGTATTTTAATTTTATCGATTTGATTTAAACTTTGAGTTTTCTTCAAATCCTATTAGAAAATATTCTCTAAAATATAACTATGCCACCTGCTGTTTGGCGTCAGCTGAATGTAGACCATTTGAGTTAAAAAGCTAAGCGATACAATCATTCTGAGAAGATAGAGATCCTTCGAATCGTTGAGAACTCTGAACTCTCCATTCGCCAGGCGTTGAAAGAGTTTGGCATTCATCGGAGCACCATCTATAACTGGTATCGCAAGTATCTGGAGGATGGCCTCGTAAGCCTGAAACCTAAGAAACCCAAGGTCCGAACTTTTCAGGTTAATCCCCTCAAACTCACGATAATTCGTTCATATTCAGCTTTTTCCACGTATTTCGGGGTCATAGTTTCTTGCAGAATTTCCTCACTATATCCTAAAACCACTTTACCAGCTCTATTTTACCAGTTCGATGAAGTTGGTATAGCTATTGCTGTATAGTCTTTTATTGATATGAGGCGGCAAACCTTTTTAATTGACCAACCAAATACCAAAAGCGCATAACGCAAATTGAAGAGTTTTCATTTGTTTCTAAATCCTGGAAGGAATTACTAATTAACAAATACCAGTTAATGAAAATTAGAGACAAGTATGTTTCAAACGGCAGATAAGTTTTGGGATTAAAACTTTGGAATTAAAGCTTTGATAAAACTTTATAAATGATGGCTTTTTATTTGGAGTTTTTCGCTGGTTGATTCAATTAAATTTAAATCCACCATAGGTTCTCGCTTAAAAGACTATAGGGCTCGGAAGACTCAAACTGACCAAACCCCGAAGTTTAGTCCTTTTGTAGAGTTCAGTTTCTTTAAGTCATAACTGTTCTCGGAAGCTGCATTGCTTCCGGTGCTGGAGATCTATACCCAAAACTTGTACGTGGCCTCCCGGTATTACACTGTTAAGTATTGGTTTATAATTTCTTCTCCCAGGTTTTCCATGTCATCCGCTACAACGTCCCGACCTTTGTCCAGAATGCAAAACTTTTGGGCTACACGGCGAGCAAAGGGTAGCTTTTGCTCCACCAGCAATATTGTCAGTCCTTTTTCCTGATTCAAGCGAATAATGATATCTCCAATCTCACGCACAATATTCGGCTGGATACCTTCTGTTGGTTCATCTAAAATTAAGAGTTTAGGATTAAGAATCAAAGCCCTTCCTATAGCTAGTTGCTGTTGTTGCCCCCCTGAAAGATCTCCCCCTCTCCGAGTGAGCATTTGTTTTAACACGGGAAATATTTCAAATATGAATTCGGGGATTTCGCGCAACCCATCTCCACGAGCCAGAAGACCAACACGAAGATTTTCCTCAACGCTTAATTGAGTGAATATTTCGCGGCCTTGAGGCACATAACCAATTCCTTTATGCGCTCTTAATTCTGCTGGTTGTTTAGCAAGCTCGCAATCCTCTAATTTGATAGAACCGGAAGTTACCGGCAAAAGCCCCATAATAGTTTTAAGCAATGTTGTCTTTCCTACTCCATTTCTCCCCATCAAACATGTACAGGTTCCAGGGAAAACATTCAGGTTCACATCCCAAAGAGTGTGACTTTCTCCATAAAATTGATTCAGTTCTTGAACTTTTAGCATTCCTAGCTCCCTAAATATACTTCAATGACTTTTGAGTCATTCTGTACATCTTCCATTTTTCCTTCTGCCAACACATGGCCTTCATGCAAAACCGTTACCCTGTTTGCTATTGAACGAATAAAGTCCATTTCGTGCTCGACCACCACAATAGAGTGTTTTCCTGCAAGTGATTTTAACAACTCCGCCGTGTGCTCAGTTTCCTGGTGTGTCATTCCCGCGACAGGTTCATCAATCAACAAGAGTCTCGGATCTTGAACCAGCAACATCCCAATTTCGAGCCATTGTTTTTGGCCATGAGACAGCAATCCAGCCCTAAGATCTTTTTGATCTTGCAAACCTATTGTCTCCAAATCTTTTTCAATAGTTTCTTTTTGTTCACTTGTCAGGGGTTTGATTAGGGATTGCCAGACATTCTTTTTGGTATGCAATGCCAATTCCAGGTTTTCAAAAACGGTATGATTGAGAAAAACCGTTGGCTTTTGAAACTTACGACCTATACCCGCATGTGATATTTCATATTCCGCCATTTTAGTGAGGTCATGGTTTTGACCAAAAAAAACGGTACCATGATCCGGGCGTGTTTTCCCAGTAATCACATCCATCATGGTGGTTTTTCCTGCACCATTAGGACCTATAATGCATCTCAGTTCTCCATCATCAATATAAAGGTTTAATTCGTTAAGCGCTTTAAACCCATCAAAGCTCACAGTAATATTTTCCAGATAAAGGATACAACCATGAGTTGTATCAATTGAATCATCTTTGATATGAACTCCGGACATTAAGCAGACTCCCTTAATTTTTCCTTTGAATTGAATCGATCAAAAATCCCAGCAAAGCCTTTTGGGAAAAATAAAGTTACAACAATAAATAAAGCACCTAAAAAATAGAGCCAATAGTCTGGAGCCGCTACTGTAAACCAGCTTTTTGCCCCATTTACCAGGCCAGCACCAACCAGAGCCCCACTCAAAGTTCCACGACCTCCAACCGCAACCCAGATTGCCATTTCAATCGAATTCGCAGGTTGCATTTCACTGGGGTTGATAATCCCGACTTGAGGAACGTAGAGGGCTCCAGCAATCCCACAAAAGAATGCCGAGAGTGTCCAAATAAACAGCTTGTAGTGAATCGTATTGTATCCTGAGAACATTACCCGACTTTCAGCGTCACGAATTGCTGTAAGCACACGACCCAGCTTGGACTGTACTATGTATCGAGAAATTATGTAGCTCAAAAATAATACGATTACAGTAATGACATACAAACTCATTTTGGTCGATGGTTCTTGCAACGAGTACCCCAGAATACGTTTAAAATCAGTAAGACCATTATTGCCACCAAAACCCGTTTCATTTCTAAAGAACAAAAGCATGAGCGCAAAGGTCATCGCCTGGGTAATGATGGCAAAATAGACACCTTTAATTCTTGATTTGAAAGCAAAATAACCAAAGATAAAGGCAAATAGAGCTGGCAAGACAAGAATCACCAGTAAAGTAAAGGCAAAGTAATCAAATCCATACCAATACCAGGGCAACTCTTTCCAATCCAAAAAGACCATAAAGTCTGGAAGGTCACTTTTATAAACACCTTCTTTTCCAACACTCCTCATCAGATACATGCCCATTGCATATCCACCCATAGAAAAGAAGACCCCATGACCCAAACTAAGAATACCTGTATATCCCCATATCAAGTCCATAGCTAAAGCTACCAGCGCATAACATAAATATTTACCCATCAGGGCAAACATATAATCTGGAACATGAAAAAAAGATTCTTCAGGAACTAATAAATTAGAAAGAGGAAGGAGTACCGTAGAAAGTACTAATAAAGTTAAAATAACAAACCATTCCCTATAGGAATGTAAATGCATAAATTTTATGATCATTAACCTAGTTTTCGACCATGCGACCTTTTGGAGCAAATAATCCCTGTGGTCGTTTTTGAATTAATATAACAATAAGAATCAAAACTATAATTTTCCCCAATACTGCTCCTGCAACTGGTTCGAGGAATTTATTCAGCACCCCCAAACCCAAAGCCCCCGCAACAGTACCTGCTATTTTCCCAACACCTCCAGTAACAACAACCATGAACGAGTCGACGATATACAACTGCCCTAATTCAGGGCCAACATTTCCTATCTGAGATAAAGCAAGTCCTCCTAGTCCTGCCACACCAGATCCCAGGCCAAATGTATACATATCGATCTTATGGGTTGATATTCCCATACAAGACGCCATTTCCCTATTTTGAGTTACAGCGCGCACTTGTAATCCCAGAGAAGTTTTTTGAAGCAACAGCCAAACTGAAACCACAACAAATACAACAAACAAAATGATAGCTATTCGATTGTAGGGAAGAACAACCCCATGAAACACTTCGATCCCTCCAGAAAGATAAGAAGGGTTAGCCACCTCGACATTTTGCGCTCCAAAAAGGAGCCTGACGCTTTGGATTAAAATTAAACTGATTCCCCAGGTAGCCAATAAAGTTTCTAACGGTCGTCCATAAAGGTGCCGGATAATCGTTCTTTCTAAAATGATCCCGATGATACTGCTCACAACAAATGCGATGGGAATTGCTATGACCAAATACCAATCAAATATTTCCGGGAAATATTCCTTGAAAAGATTTTGCACCAAAAAAGTAGAATACGCCCCAAGCATTAACATTTCACCGTGGGCCATGTTGATAATACCCATGAGCCCAAAAGTTATAGCCAGTCCTAAAGCAGCCAGAAGCAAAATACTTCCCAGGCTCAAGCCATAAAACAAATTTGCAGTCTGATTAATGAAGAACTGACGATTCTCAATCTTTGATATTGCCTCAACAGCGCTTGCACGAACTTCAGAGTCACTTTCTAAAAATTCACCAGCATCATCTTTTTCCAGAAAAGCCTCCAAATCTGCTTTAAAATCGTTATTCCCAAGCTCATGAATAGTTTTTATAGATTGCAGGCGTTTATTTTTATCACTACTTTTCAACCCTTCTTTAGCCAAAACCAATAAGAATATTTTTCTAACTTCGTCATCGCTTTCCTTACCCAATGCTTTCTCTACTATTTCCACTGACTCACTTGAGGGTCGTTTCAGCAGTTCCCCTGCTGCCTGCAAACGGTCTTCGGGAGAATCTGAGGTCAATTTTAATTTTCCTATGGCCATTGATATAGCTCTCCGAACCGAATTATTAATTCTGGGTTTTCGGAGAGTTAAAGAACTTAAATCAACAGGGTTTCCGTTCAACGCATCGTGGCCTTGATCCCCGGATTCATTAAGTATAATAATTACTCCATCTTCACTGACCTTCAGACGTTTATTCTTTAATGCTTCCAACGCAGGGAGAGCCCTAAGCTCTCCCATATTTCCCAGGCGTTTCACAGCCTTTTTTATTTTGGAGCGACTTTTGTTCCCTAAGTCCTTTAACGCTGATTCAAAATCATTTGCCTCGACTATAGAAATTGAAAAAACCCCTATAATTAAAAACACAACAGCGACCAAAAACCTTGTCAAGGCTTTGCAATTTTCATGCATGGATTTTTGTATTTGGGACTTAGCTAGCAGGCAGGCCTGGTTCATTTATAAAAACTTTCTCAAAAGAAAAATTCCACCCAAAACAGGGTGGACTTGTATACGCCAATAATCAAAGATACTCCTTCCCCAAGCTCCATAAACTGTTCGTGGAGGAAACTAAATGCACATGGAGCTGGGGAAGAATCTATCAATGAATATTAAAACTTAGCTTTTTTGCAATTGCCACATACCCAGGGGTAAGTCCAGTCGGCAACTTTTTTAGAGCTGTCTGGAATAAATGGACTCCAGGCTTGTGCACGGATAGGTCCTTCAGTTTTCCAAACCACATCAAACTGTCCATTCTCCTGGATTTCACCGATTACAACAGGCTTGTGCAAATGGTGGTTTTTGGCATCCATGGTGATTTTAAAACCAGATGGCGACTGAACTGTTTGCCCACCAATGGCCTGTCGGACAGCATCAACATTAGTTGTTCCGGCCTGTTCAACCGCTTGCGCCCACATCTTGATACCTATATATGTTGCTTCCATGGGATCATTGGTCACACGCTTGGTTCCACCGGGAAGCTTATTCTTTTTCACATACGCGTTCCATTTCTTAATGAATGCTTTATTTTCTGGCGTTTCGATGGACATAAAGTAATTCCAAGCAGCTAAATGACCCACCAAAGGTTTTGTGTTGATTCCCCGTAATTCCTCTTCCCCGACAGAAAATGCAATCACTGGAATATCTTCTGCATTGAGTCCCTGATTTGCCAATTCCTTGTAAAAGGGAACATTTGAGTCGCCGTTAATGGTTGATATAACAGCAGTAGGTTTTCCAGCAGCGAACTTCTTGATATTGGCCACAATGGTTTGATAATCACTATGACCAAAGGGTGTGTAGGTCTCCATGATATCCTTTTCAGACACCCCCTTGGATTTCAGGAAATAGTTAAGGATTTTGTTGGTGGTTCGAGGATAGACATAATCGGTTCCCAACAAGACAAAACGTTTGGCACCACCCCCATCTTCACTCATTAAATACTTGACAGCCGGAATTGCCTGCTGATTTGGGGCTGCACCTGTATAGAACACGTTATAAGAAGATTCCTCACCTTCATATTGAACTGGGTAAAACAACAATCCGTTCAATTCTTCAAAAACCGGGAGGACTGATTTCCGTGAAACGGAAGTCCAACAACCAAAAGTAACTGCGACCTTTTGTTTTTGTATCAACTCCCTTGCTTTTTCCGCAAACAAAGGCCAGTCAGAGGCAGGATCAACCACCACGGGTTCAAGCTTTTTACCCAGAACGCCGCCTTTCGCATTGATCTCCTCAATTGTCATCAGAGCCACATCTTTTAACGATGTCTCACTGATTGCCATGGTTCCCGAAAGCGAGTGCAAAATTCCTACTTTAATTGTATCTGCTGCCTGCACTGGAATACTGGATATAAAAAATATGACAGCAATGAAAAACAGCCTCATCTTGTTTAAATTTATATTGATCATTTTTACCGTCCTTATATTTATATTTTTGAAAAAAAAATTCGCCTGCGATCAAAAAAAGATCAATCAGCTATAGCTGGAACTGAAAGCCAATCCTGAAAGTATTCTTGGTATCAGCATTCGAACCATTTCGATCAGCAAAATAAGCCATAGTTATTTTTGCGTCCTGCCCATCGATAATGTAATTCAGTCCACCTTCAGAAACCGTGCGGTTGCCGCCGTCTCCGGTTAGATTATCCCTGGCAAAATGCTGATAGCGAACGTAAGGCTGAAACTTTCCCCAACCAATTTTCCCGGGAAGCAAATAACTCGCCAAAGCCAAATAGCCTTCCCCCTGAGTCAGAGAGGCATCTGTTTTGTCATCTAAGTCATAATCGTAGTAAGCGCCTTCCAAGCTGACCACGCCACCGTTCCCGAGCTTTTTTTCCATAAGCACATCCACATTCCACCCGGTAAAGTCTCCTGCAGTCGTTGACGTTCCCGCACCATCGTTCTCATGCTGAATAGCAAAGGCCACCGCCAGCACATCTTTCGCACCATAATAAGAACTGGTTGTGTAATAACCGGGCTCCGGATCCCAAAAATTGTAAGTAACCCTGGCGGCATGAAGAAGGTTGTCGGCCTGATCAGGATTAGTATTGGCATTCGTCGAGTTTGTCCGTCCCTCAAACAACCCATAAGACCATTTGAACCTTCCTCCCCCATACTCTTTCATTAGGGCCACACCATTGTCGCGACCAGCAAAAATGGCCGGATAGGCCTGAACAACTGGAAAATCGAAAACATTGAGGAAGTAAGGACCGTCAAGGTTGGACCTGTCACTAGGAGGAAGGAACCTGCCCGCCCAAACATCAAACCCTTTAATTGAAAATTTAGCTACTGCGTCTAGAACGCGTACAGACTGGTCAGAGTTCAGAGAAGCGGTACTGTTACCGTTTGACAGTTCGGTATTAAACTCAAGAGTAATATTTTCATGT